>NZ_JACJQM010000003.1:0-248128 GCF_014696655.1 Nostoc sp. FACHB-888
AACACCTATTTTATCGTAGAGTAAGTTAGCGATCGCCTATTGAACCTAAATTCGTCAAACCCACTTACAGTAAGCATTTACGTTTTGCGGATGAGTCTAATGCGTAACAGCTTATCAGTTATCTCGTCCCCAACTTCTGGCTGGAAATTACCTAATGTGGGGCTACCGCCTCTTCAATTCACGGCAGCAGCCCAACAAAAAAATTTCCAGGTGATACCTGGAAACGAGATTTTAAATCGGTGTTTATCTCTAGTTTTATTTTCCCTACTAAGGACTTCTAGTTAAAAAAATATCCTCTTCTAGGGGCAACACAGCTATGTATTAATGTCAACTTAAGATAAAACCCTTATAAAGGCGTGATATTGAGTCAACTCACTTAGCATTACGATCCGCTTTACCCCACCCGGGTTTTGTCTAAATTTATTTTTTGGTAGTCCCTTAATGCATTTCGTCGTATTCTGGGGCTTCAACTCGTCTCGCTTCCATCCGCGAAGCAGGTAGAAACTCAGCGCGACGGACTGGAACCAAGGGCGGTGTATTTCCTTGGTAAGGGTGAATCACTTGTACAGTACGGGCTGGACGCTGCCGTGGTGAAAACAAAGCCAATACACCAGCAACGACAACACCACCACCAATAGTGAGAGTTGCGCCTCCCACAGCCCAAAGCATGGGTGAAGACCACCAAGAAGGATTTTGCGGTTGGAGTGCTGTTACTTTTTGTTGGTTATACTGCTGGGCTTGTTGCCACTGTTGTTGAGTATTGAAATTTTGAACTTGACCTTGGAGTTGTTGATTTTGCAACTTCAGTTGCTCATTGTCGTTTTTTAAACGCTCCAACTGCATCTGCGTGTTCAACTTTTCCATCTCCAGACGCTGGTCAGTGTTGGGAGCAACTGGCGGCTGATTAGGATTCGGATACATTGGTTGCCCATAGGGGCCATAAGGAGAATACATTTGTGGCTGCATTCCTGGCGCTACTACCCCTGGCATTTGCGGAGCAACAGCAAAATTAGGTTGTAGCGGGGTATTTGTTCCTTTGAGCAATACGAGAGCCGCCAGCCCAGCTACGGCGACCCCGCCGATAAACGCCATACTCTCACTCATCGCCTTTATTCCTCAATTGCGACGTAACTATAATCATTTGTGACTGACTCACTCTCACACTCATAAATTATGCCTACTTGACTTCACATAATACTCAAACTATAAGCAACCGTATCAGCTAGTTTTTTTACATCTTGATATCTGATGTTAATATTCAAGACTATAAAGGTCAAATTGTCTACCAAATAAGGATAGAAAATCTGCGCTGTTATACTTTTTTAATCTACTTTCTCCGTCTAATCAAGAGGAGTATTTGTGCTAGTGTTGGTGGTTTTGATGGCTACCTTGAGACTTTGGCAAAATTGGGCGATCGCATTTAGTCCCTGCTCTGGCGAACCTTCTGCTAACCGTTTCACAAAAGCGCTGCCCACGATCGCAGCATCTGCGCCCCAGTCCTTTACCTGACGGGCTTGGGCGGCTTCAGAGATGCCAAAACCTACACCAACGGGTTTATCAGTAACACTACGAATTTGTTTGAGTAAATCGGACACGCGGTTTTCCAGTTGCGATCGCACCCCTGTTACCCCTGTGACACTGACCAAATAAATAAATCCAAGGGATGAACGAGCGATCGTTTCTATCCGTTGAGCATCACTGGTGGGAGCGATCAACAAGATTACATCAATTCCCATCTTCTTAGCTGGTTCGAGCAAGCCTGCTGCTTCTTCCAAGGGCAAATCTGGTACTACCAATCCTGCTACCCCAGCCGCAGCGATTGAAGAGAGAAATTTATCAATTCCCCGGTGCAGAATTGGGTTGTAATAGATAAATAAAATAATAGGCGATCGCAATTTGGGAGTAATCCCTTGCAACATTTCCAGCACCTGCTCCAATTTCGTACCCTTTTGTAAGGCACGGGTAGCAGCAGCTTGAATTACTGGTCCATCAGCCAGAGGATCGGAATAAGGTATGCCCAGTTCTATAATGTCGGCTCCACTCTGATCTAGAACCTGCAATGCTTTTGCTGTTGTTTCTAAATCTGGATCGCCAGCAGTAATAAACGGAATCAGAGCGCACTCGCCATTTTGCCCAAGGGTTTCAAAGCAATCAGAAATCGCAGTCATTAGTTATTAGTCATTAGTCAGTGGTCATCAGTCATTGGTCATTGGTCATTAACAAAGGATAAATGACCAATGACCAATGATAACTTTACACCTGAGATTGCTCTTCTTGTTCTATTTGGGCTTGAATTCGTGCTAGTTCTTCGGGAGTAAGCTCATCTAACCGTTTTTGCAGAAAGTCTTGCTCATACTTTTCCCGTTGTTGGTGGTAGGTCATTTTTTGTCCCACCGCACGGAAAAAATAGGTAGCTAACCAGCCAAATAACCCACTGACTAGTAAGACTTGGCTCCATATACCAGCTTGCTGATTATCCAAACCGACTAGCTGCAATCCTATATATGCCAAGCCGCCAGCAATAAAAACGCCTAAGCCAATTCCAATAGCGTCAATCCGTCGCATGAGAGTTATGACCTACCAATCTAGTTAAACTTCAATTTGCCGCCGTTGGGGTCGAAAATTTAGAAACGGCGATAGAACCAATAAACCCGGAAAGAAGAAGAATACCAAAAAGTACATAAAGGTGCGCTCGATGGAGGTAGCTACATACCAACGCTGCTTCAGGTATAGCAAAACAGCAATCGGGATTACCAGAAGGTAAGCTCCAGCCAAAATCAGATACAGCAGGGCGACAATCATAAACTTTCAAGTCTTAAGCATCTGTTTTCCATCATAGGCTGAAGAGCGGAACTGAGGAAAGTTATAGTTATGATGCTTTCAAAGAAGGGGCAGGGAGACAAGAGGTGAGAACTTGCAATAAGTCTTTCCCCTTGTCCCCAATTCTCCTTGCCCCTTTGTCTTCTTCCCCTTGCCTCTTGGTCAACATAACTACCCCAGAATTTCTCGTTTATTTCCAGATTGATTGACAAAAATTAGTATTATGCTATATTAGTAAATCTGCCATAAAAAATGGTCTAGATAAGACAAGATGAAAAACTGATCCAGATTGATTACGAGGAAACAAGGAAAACTTGTAACTCTAGAAAACAATTGCCCAATTTGGAAAAAATATTTTTAATCTAGTTGGACAAAAGACACAATTGATGGTGGAATAGATAAGGCGGTATTTGCTGCCTCGAAAAAATAACTAGTTATACTAGTTGCAAAACACCTGCGGGGGTGTGGCGGAATGGTAGACGCTACGGACTTAGATAACTGAGCCTTGAAGGAGAAATCCCTTAAGTGGAAGCTCTCAAACTCAGGGAAACCTAAATCTGGCAACAGACATGGCAATCCTGAGCCAAGCCCAAAAATTTTAGATTTGTGATTTTAGATTGTACGATTAGTCTTCAATTCAAAATCTAAAATCCAAAATTGCGGGAAGGTGCAGAGACTCGACGGGAGCTACCCTAACGTTAAGCCGAGGGTAAAGGGAGAGTCCAATTCTTAAAACCTGACTTTGTTAAAGTCGTCAGGTAGCAGTGAAAGCTGCGGGAGAATGAAAATCCGTTGACCGTAAAAGGTCGTGTGGGTTCAAGTCCCTCCACCCCCATTTAAAACGCGAAAAGACTCCTATAGAAGATATAGGAGTATTTTTGTATAATTTATAACAAATGTAAGACACGGTAATCTCGTATCCCTATCCATGTAGCTTATTTAAATAAGTTTCGCTACAAGACTAAGCAATTACACTGGAGTATTTGATGAAGGATTAAACAATTTATGTTTAATCCTTTATTTACAGCTAGAGTTTATCAAATTTATGTAAAAATCTTACTGAATATTTGAAGAATAGATTGATGCTAATGTTCAATAGAGTTAAGCTGGTAATAATATAAACAAGAAACCTTTTTATACTGATAAATGGAATGACCGCTAATACTTTATTAATTAGTCAGGAAGATCCCCATTGCGTTACGTCTAACTCTAGACAGCTAAATGTGCAGATTGCACAAGAAGAAGTTTATAGTTTTTTCATAGAAATTGTAAATAAAATGTCACCAAATGACGTTTTACGTAAATTTAAGGCTTTTTTTATAGACGGTCTTGATTCATCATATTCTCATTCTATACCTGGGATATACAACATTTTTTTAGAGCATAACGAACATGAGTTTCGTAATACACTCAAACGATGTATATATATAATAATTAATACTTGGAAAACTAACAGAAAAGATAAATATATCCAAGAATTAGTTAACTTATTTGCAATTGAAAATTTAAAAACAAAAACCAAGGATTTTCCAGCAGCAAATATTTGTAAAAGCTGGCTAGAGAATTTTATTACTAGTAAAGATTACCAAGAAATAAAACTATTTGCTACTAAACATGACGAATTATCTCAAGGTCATTGGGCTAATCGCTACACTTCCTATTTATTAGTTGCTCAATCTGTTAATGAGAATAACCCAATAGAGCAACAAGAGGCTTCCAGAAAGCTTTATAGGCAAATAAAAGACAAATTTAAGTTTGAACTAGCAATGTATATTGCTCGTTCTCAATCTGCCGTATCAAGCACAAAGCGCTACAAAAATCCCAGTATTTTGGGAGATAATGTTTTGCATTTAATAAAAGCAATTGTTTTAAAAAAGGGTGTGTTTAGCCATGAAAATATTGCTAATATATTTATCAAGCAAACTCAAGGACAAACTCTTGAACAATTTAAAACAAGTATAGAAAAATATTTATTTTTTTCTGTAGACAATCAAGAATTAGTCAAAAGTTTGCGGCAGCAATTTGCAGAGGATTTATATCTATGGAAGAAAGATTTTAATCAAGAAATTATCACTAAAGAGTTATTCTTGAGAACCTGTAATCGAGTTATTGATTGTTTAATAACAGAAAACGGAAAAGAACCTTCGTCATTATTTATATTATTACTTACTCAAGGTCACTCTTTAACATTGGTGATTCTACTGTTAAAGACAATCTTGATTTGTAGCAACTCCCGGAGGCATTTAGAGATTAAAATTGCTCATTTAATTCGTTATTACGAGAAATATCCTGAAAATGAGTGTAAGTGGGTAATCAATTTTATGGAAATTTTTAATATAACCTTTGCAATTTACGCAGAAAATGTAGAATACAACTTGATTAAGATGGGAGAAGATCAAAGCAGTAATTCACAGTTAAATCTGGATGGTTATCGTGTATTTTCGCAGATGAAGGTAGATAGACAAAGATGAGTGCCGTCTGATTCATGATTTAGTAAGGCGTTCGTCTAAGCAAGCCAAGGCTGCACCCGCAGTTTCAGCTAAAATACTAATGAGGCGATATAGAGCGATCGCACTAAATACTAGCGCAGATGGAAAGTGGTGTTGTAAAAGTTCATACGCAGTCGCTTCAAATACACCTAACCCACCAGGCGCACCCGGAATTACAAAACCTAACAGCCAAGCGCAGCTAAAAGCGCCTAATAACAAAGGAATTTGATCCACACTCAACGAACCCAGGGCGAACATAGTTAATATAAACCCAGTGGCGCGTAGTAGCATAAAGCCCAGTTCTCCTAACAAAGGCCGTAGGGGATAGCTTTTAAGATTGAAGGGAACAGTTTGTTCAGTGCTAGTAGCAGACTTTTTTGCTTTTAATTTGTACAAAAAGCGAATAACTGGGTTTAAAAACCTGGGATGAATCGCACAAAGGACTACAGCTAAACTCAGCAATTGTAGTATTTGCAGAACGAAGATAGTATTAGCTGCTGCAAATTGGCTACTGCATAGGACAATAATGATTAAAGCAGCCGCTAGCATGAGTAGGGGTTCTAGCAAAACGCTTAAGGTAGCTGCACCAGCAGAAATATTGGCATTTTTGGCTGCCATAATTCGCCCGTAGTGATGCCAGATATTACCTGGTAAATACTTAGCTATGTTCGTTTTTAGGTAAACCTGGATGAATTGGGGAGATGACACAGGTTGATTTAACTCTTGCAGAATCCAAGTCCAGATCCAGCCTGCCCAAGTATGTGCTAATAAAGTAACGCCTGTAGCGATCGCTATAATTGACCATCCTACCCCATCAATGCGGATAGCGGTCACTCCAATCCAATTATCTTTCAGAGCTTTCGCTAAAAAAAACAGCGTTCCCCCCAAAATTATCCAACGTAAAAATTTCTTCATTAATTTAGTAATTTAACGGTAGAGCAACAAGGGGCTAATGCCTCAAGTATTACAGTACATCAGCTACTTATCCAAAGCTTTTGAAGTATCAAAAAGATTGATGTAGTTCTTTTTATGAAAATTATATTACTTTATTTTATATCTCTCTAGAGTTAGATAAAAATAATATTTTTGTATACATTAAAATGTAGCCTGCGCTAGAGGTCAAGCGCATTTTATTATTCATATCCTTAATAGAGGTTATCGAAACTGAGCGAACCAAAACAAGCACAATAACTTGCTGACCCCTGCAAAGATTCAGCAAACTCTTAACTTATTAATATTTTGGTAAGGAGGACTACGTGAACGCTGTGAGACTATTCTTGAAAAAAATAAGATTGCGTCAGATATTAACTATCTTTTTAGCTGGACTATTGTTGATAGTTAGCACTGCTTGTACTGGGGCAAATGCTCAAGGTGCAAATCCACAAAACCCTGCTGTACAAGCTGGTGGATCAAACAATCCTTATAAGAATGGTGGAGACAACTATACCAACTACAAAATGTCTACCGATCCGAAAATAGCAAACCCAAAAGCCAATAAGGGGCGCGACCAAGCTAGCTTACAACCAAGTTCGCAATTGTTGATTGCTACAACAGATAGAGAATCCAAGATACTTTATCCTGGTGCTGAGACACCAGCAGGTCGAATCGATAAAGAAGCAGAACTGCCAATTATCACAGACAAGGACTTCCGAGAAGCTGAACCAGGTGGTTTGATTCAAGATGAACCAAGCGTAGGAGATCGGTTTCAAGATCGGATTGAGACTGTAAAAGAGAATGTTGAAAGAGCTTCCGGCTTTTTACAAGATAAGGCAGATGAAGCTGCTGCTAGACCTGAATTACAAAAAAATCCAGCAGTAGGCAGATAGAACCCTTATTTTGTCTGAATGCTTGGAATGCAAAATTAATTCCAAATGCTATCTTGGTTGAAGTTTAACTTAGTCACAAAAATGCAAGGAGTAGGAGTATGAAAAAAGCAATGAATTGGCTCAAAAGCATTCGTCCCTTAAAAGTTTTAACTGTTTTATTTGCAGGAATATTTTTATTTCTGACACAAGCTTGTGCTGATCCAGGAGTAGCAAAACAACCACCACAGGCTGAGTCACCTTATCTCGAACGATACGATCCCACAAAAGATTATCCTCTCTCTTCTCCATCTGGTGGAATGAATAACTTTAGTGATGTAGATCCTAGAGCAGGAGCAGATGAAAAGGCAGCTAATGACAGAGCTGATGCGCTGGCGAAAAATTCTCAAAAAAATATTGATCAAAAGGGAATTGACAGCCCAGAGCAATATGGTCGAAATTACAAACAAGGTACACCCTTTGGCGAAAGAGTGAAGAACCTGGGTGAAGATATCGGTAGTTCAGCTAATGAATTGGGAGAAGGCGTAGCTAAGGGTACTCAGCGAGGAATTGAAAATCTCAAGGGAAATACCCAAAATGCAGCTGAAGGCGTGACCAAAAATGTTCAAAGTGGCGCTGAAGATGCTGGTAAAAATATTCAGCGCACAGCTGAAGATGCAGGCAGTGCAGTGAAGAAGGCAGCCAGAGATATTGATTGAAATTAGTCGATTTAATCTCTTGTAAAAATCTGAAAGCCCCCATAGAGTAAAGTCTAGGGGCATTTAAACAAAGTCTGCGTAAGCAGGCTTTGTTTGAGTTTTAGGTGGGTAAGATTTATATACCCTGCATTAAAAACTCCATGCCTTTACGCAAAACTGTAATAAGAAATTGCGTAGGCGTAGACATCGCTCATTCATCACCAATATTACAAATACTTCTGCAACAATAACCCTAACTTTTCCTTCGTCGTTGCTGGTGCTTTATCCAACTGAGTCAAAATTGCATACTGCAACGCCGAATGCGCCTCACTCGGTGGCGGATTTTCACTCAAGCGCCGCACAGTTTCTTGAATCACCTTTTGAGCATTTACAGCATTCCGCAGCAAATTGCCAATCACCATCTCTACCGTCACACTATCATGGTCTGGATGCCAACAATCATAATCTGTCACCAGCGCTAAGGTTGCATAAGCAATTTCCGCTTCCCTTGCCAACTTCGCCTCTGGTAAATTCGTCATGCCGATGATTGTTGCATCCCAACTGCGGTAAAGATTCGATTCTGCTTTAGTGGAAAAAGCTGGCCCTTCCATGCAGACATAAGTGCCGCCACGATGAAGAGTAACTTCTGGTAAATTGAGAGATGCGATCGCATCTGCTAACACACCAGCCAAGTTCTTACAAATCGGATCACCAAAGGCAATGTGAGCAACAATTCCCTCACCAAAAAACGTTGAAATTCGATTTTTAGTTCTGTCAATAAATTGATCTGGCACCACCATATCCAGTGGTTTCGCCTCTTCCTTCAAGGAACCCACAGCACTAGCTGAAATTAAATACTGCACACCCAAATGCTTCATCGCATAGATATTAGCGCGAAACGGTAATTCAGAGGGTAACAGCGTGTGATTGCGACCATGACGCGCCAAAAAAGCTACTCGTGTGCCATCCAAAGTCCCCAGAATCAAAGCATCAGATGGTGAACCAAAGGGGGTTTGAACTTGCACCTCTTCTACATCTTTGAGTGCATCCATTTTATACAGACCACTGCCACCAATAATCCCAATACTAGCTTGAGCCATGATCCTGAACCTGTTCCTTGCTGATCTGCTAAGTTATTTTACCGAAAAGGGGAGTAGCAGAGAAGCCAAGAAACAAAGCGATCGCATTTCATGCTGCTAACACTATTGAATTATTACCCATTAATTGTTGGTTTATCCCTCTAGCAATTAATCTGTAATTTGACGTAGAAATTAGTGCATTAATTCTGTACAAAGATAGGTAATGATAACTCATAAACTTGATAAATTGGTTGTAGGATAGAATAAAAATTGCCCGCACTTTTTACTCAGGAATTGCTAATGAATTATCAAAAGCTAGATGCTGCCCTTGCTACAGCGCTAAATGATGTTCAAAGTTTAGAAGAATCAAATTTGGGGGTTTTCATTCATACTGAACCAATTTTAGACTCTGCTGCAAGTGCTGTTTTAGAACGTTTAGGTGTTAGTGGTGTTACCAGTGGCAAAGATATTTTCACAGCAACACTGTCACCAAATGCCATTTCCCAGTTGTCAGAGCAATCTTGGGTGAAGTATTTGAAGCGATCGCAGCAATTAGGTTTAGTTAATAAGAGAATAGGTACTAGGAGATTGGGTGTTTAATGGGCATTGCCTAACCCTATCCCGCGCGGATAATTTTTTGCTGTTACTGTGAATCAGGTTTTTGTTTTTCTGGAAACTTACACTTCACCTCAATTTCCAGATTACTTTCAGAAGAGCCTTCGGTAATGTAAGGAATACCCGCCTTACCACCCAGCTTAATGCCAAATTTAAGTCTTACCTCTTCAATCTCAGCAGTATTAAAGTCTTTAAAAGCACTAAGAGCATAAATAGTATAGGAGCGAATCATTTGCCGAGCTTGTTGCATCCGAGCGATCGCACCCTATTCTTCATACCAATTAATACAAGTGTTCTATTTTTCTTCTTATCAGCCCCACTATCCATCATCAGCAGTATTCTGTAAAATTCATCCCTAAGAATCACATGATCCCCCTTACGTGTGGTGGCAGACAGTCCTAAACTGAGAGTGAGAGTTGAAAGGCAGTCGGGAGAAATTTTGTGAAAAAAGTATTATCAATCATCCTTGGTGGTGGCGCGGGTACTCGGCTTTACCCACTAACGAAACTCCGCGCTAAACCAGCAGTACCAGTAGCAGGAAAGTATCGCTTAATTGATATCCCTGTCAGTAACTGCATAAATTCCGAAATATTCAAAATCTACGTCCTGACACAATTCAACTCAGCTTCTCTGAATCGTCACATCGCCCGTACCTATAACTTTACTGGCTTCAATGAGGGATTTGTGGAAGTTCTAGCGGCACAACAAACGCCAGAAAACCCAAACTGGTTCCAAGGTACAGCCGATGCTGTGCGTCAGTATCTGTGGTTAATGGAAGAATGGAATGCAGACGAATATTTGATCCTTTCAGGTGATCACCTCTACCGCATGGATTATCGCCAGTTTATCCAGCGCCATAGAGAAACGGGGGCTGATATTACTCTTTCAGTTATCCCTATCGATGAGCGCCGCGCCTCAGATTTTGGCTTGATGAAAATTGATGATTCTGGTAGAGTAATCGATTTTAGCGAAAAACCTAAAGGTGAAGCATTAATCCAAATGCGCGTTGATACAAGCGTACTGGGATTATCGAAAGAACAAGCCCAGCAACAGCCTTACATCGCCTCAATGGGGATTTATGTCTTTAAAAAAGAGGTTTTGTTCAAATTGCTCAGAGAAGGTATAGAAAGGACTGATTTTGGTAAAGAAATTATTCCTGATGCCTCTAAAGATTACAACGTTCAAGCTTACCTTTTTGATGATTACTGGGAAGATATTGGAACAATTGAGGCATTTTATCATGCCAATTTAGCACTGACTCAGCAGCCCCAGCCACCTTTTAGTTTCTATGATGAACAGGCTCCAATTTATACCCGCGCTCGTTACTTGCCTCCGAGTAAACTTTTAGATTGCCAGGTAACAGAATCAATTATTGGGGAAGGTTGCATTTTGAAAAATTGTCGCATTCAACATTCAGTTTTGGGAGTGCGATCGCGAATTGAATCTGGCTGCCTCATCGAAGAATCTTTGCTCATGGGTGCAGATTTTTACCAAGCTTCTGTAGAACGCCAATCCAATGTAGAACAAGGTGACATTCCTGTAGGTATTGGTAGTGACTCGATTATTCGCCGTGCCATCATCGATAAAAACGCCAGTATCGGTCACGATGTCAAAATTATCAATAAAGATAACGTCCAAGAAGCTGACCGCGAAAGTCAAGGTTTCTACATCCGCAGTGGCATTACCGTTGTGCTGAAAAATGCTGTCATTCCCGATGGAACAATAATTTAGTCATTAGTCATTGGTGATTGGTCATTAGTTATTCAGAAATGACTAATGACAAACCACAAAGGACAAAGGACAAATGACTAAACTTATTTTGCTGATTGGCCTTCCAGCTAGCGGTAAGTCAACTTTGGCAAAACAATTACTTACAGAATGCCCCCAAATGCCACTGATTTCTACGGATGGCATCAGGGGGCAACTGTTCGGTTCCCAAGCCATTCAGGGGCCATGGCTGGTGATTTGGCGGGAAGTAGGACGGCAATTTCAGCAAGCTATTTCTACAGAAAATACAGCTATTTTCGATGCCACCAATGCCCAGCGCCGCAATCGTCGTCAAGTCATTGCTTTAGCCCATGACTCAGGTTTTACCCACATTACCGGAATTTGGGTGGATACGCCAGTTTGGCTGTGTTTAGCACGGAATAAAAGGCGATCGCGCCAAGTTCCTGAAGAAATTATCTTGCGAATGCACCGTCAACTTCGAGATGCTCCCCCAAGCCTGGAAGAGGGATTAGACAGGCTAATCCGCTTATCAGAAAAATCAGAGTACGGAAATTGCGATCGCTTGTTGAGCGAGAACCACACTTGATTTTCTATATTTTTTGTTAATTTAAAATCAGATTCTTTTGCTTGGCACTATACCTAGCAAATTAAACGTCTCTCATCTTAAAAAAAAACATAACAGGAATTTCTATAGGAGGCTGGTAGATGGCTGCAACCGACTTCAAAGACTATTACGCAATTTTGGGAGTTAGTAAGACTGCCACTCCAGAGGAGATTAAGCAAGCCTTTCGTAAACTAGCCCGTAAATATCACCCTGATGTCAACCCAAATAACAAACAGGCAGAAGCACGCTTCAAAGAAGTTAGCGAAGCCTACGAGGTTGTGTCAGACCCAGATAAGCGTAAAAAATACGACCAATTTGGTCAATATTGGAAACAAGCTGGTGAAGGTTTCCCATCTGGCGGCGTTGGTGCTGATATGGGTGGCTTTGACTTCAGTCAATATGGCAATTTTGATGAATTCATTAATGAGTTGCTAGGACGCTTTGGTGGTGCTACCCCTGGCGGTGGGCGACAAAGTTACTCACAGCAAAATAATTACTCAAATTACTCACAAAATTACTCTTACCGTACTTCTACAAATACGTCGAGTGGTTTTAACGGCTTTAACGATTATGGGTTTGGTGATGCAAGCACGGGTACTTCCCAGGATAGTGAAGCTGCAATTACTCTAACTTTTGCTGAAGCATTTAACGGTGTGCAAAAGCGCTTCAGTTTAGGTAACGAAACAATTGATGTTCGTATCCCATCTGGCGCTAAACCTGGTACCCGCCTGCGCGTGCGGGGTAAAGGTCAAATCAACCCGATGACTCAACAACGAGGGGATTTATATTTAAAAGTCGAACTTCAGCCGCACTCGTTCTTTCAAATGGAAGGCGATAACTTGGTGTGCGAAGTGCCAATCACGCCAGATGAAGCTACCCTGGGAGCGTCTATTGATGTACCCACACCTGATGGTTCAGTTAATGTCAAGCTACCAGCAGGCGTGCGTTCTGGTCAATCGCTGCGTTTACGTGGCAAAGGTTGGCCTCTCGCCAAGGGTGGACGTGGCGATCAGTTGGTGAAGGTGGCGATCGCACCACCAAAAGACCTCAGCCAACAAGAGCGGGAATATTATGAAAAAATCCGGGCTATACGTACTTATAATCCCCGCAGTCATTTGCAGCAAGTCAAGCTGTGAAAATTTAGCTTTGTAGAGACGGTAAATTTACCGTCTTTACATTTAAGTATGAATTTGCTGCGTATTTCTCGCTACTATCATGGACTTAAACGCTTCCATTGCTTCTGGTGTAGCCTCGGTAGCTTGCCATGTTGCCCGTGCAGCTAATTGGTCGTTCCAAGCATTCACTTTTGGATAATCACTTAAGGAAATGCCCACTTCCGGCAACCATATTACTACAGTTCCAGCCACTACATCAGCGAGAGTTAGGTTTTGACTACCAAAGTAAGGGCGATCGTCAAGTAAATTTTCAAAAAGCTTCAGCACTATTGAAATTTTCTGTTTCGCCTGCTCGATTTTTTCTGGTTCTTCCTCAGGTAAGCCTAATATTTGAGGTAAAAACGTAGTGGTTGCTGGCAAAAGCTCATTCACAGTTACCAGTTGTACCATGCGTGCGATCGCTAAATCCTTGGCATCTTTAGGCAACATCGCAGGT
The DNA here is from genome assembly GCF_014696655.1 of Nostoc sp. FACHB-888. Classification (NCBI taxonomy): domain Bacteria; kingdom Bacillati; phylum Cyanobacteriota; class Cyanophyceae; order Nostocales; family Nostocaceae; genus Nostoc; species Nostoc sp. FACHB-888. The sequence goes on from NZ_JACJQM010000003.1 coordinate 13,447, forward strand.
GTGGGATATTTTGCCTCTAAATAGTCCAGAATTGCCAAAGATTCTACTACACTAAAGCCGTCATCCACCAAAGCCGGAATGTGATGGAAGGGGCTAATTGCCAAAAACTCTGGCTTAAACTGCTCCCCATCCAGTTTATCTCTACTAATTCAAAGTCAAGTCCTTTTTCCAGCAGAGTAATCCAAACGCGGCGAGAGTTGGGAGAAATCGGTGAGTGATAAAGGGTCAGCACCATAAAACCTCACAGTTTTATCAGTAGGGCGAGCATTGCCAATTTTACACCTTAGACTCAATTGAATTGTTTTAACAAAGTCTCAACACTAGCATTGTGATCCAAAAAAGAAAATAAATGCCAGTAGCCAAGTTTTCCTTCTTTATCTAATACGAACTGGGCTGGTAAAGGTGCTCCCAGTGCTTGCCCTACTTGATAGGTACGAAACACTCTACAACTGGGATCACTCAACAACGGCATTTTTATGCCTAAATCTTTCACAACTATTTGACTCTGCCATTCATCGGTACTACTAATCATTAAAACTTCTATGCCACGATTTTGAAATTTCTCGTAGTTCTCATTTAAAGCTTTGATGTGAGGAAAACAAAAAGGACAATATTGTTTTTCAGTAAAGATGCGAGTAAAGGCGAGTAACACTGGTTGCTTACCTTTATAATCAGACAATTTTACTAATGTTCCGTTGGTGATATCTGGCAGTTGAAAATCTGGCGTTCCTACTCCCAACCTAAGTTTATTTGTCGCTGGAACTGGTAAAAAATTGCGGAAGAATCGCTCATTTAATAAGCCACTAAAATCAGTTGAAGTCAGCATATTTTTATCCTTAATTATTTAAATACTATTTTATAAAAAAACCACAGATAGATACCGAGGTTGACACTGTTTAATGTGTATCTCTGTTTATCTGTGGTTTTCATTGATTTTGCTTTTAACTCCAATAGCCTGAATTAGAGTTGTTTAGCAAACGTAGTCTAGACAGCAGAGAAGTAAACTTTAGACTTCACTGGGTCAGGATTCATTGTTTTGTCACCAGGTTGCCAACCCGCTGGGCAAACTTCGTCGGGGTGAGACTGAACATACTGAATTGCTTGTAATGTCCGCAGGGTTTCATCAACGCTGCGACCAAAAGCTAGGTTGTTGATGGTAGCGTGCTGTATAATACCATCTTTATCGATGAGGAACAGACCACGCAAAGCAATGCCTGCTGCTGGGTCAAGAACGTTGTAAGCGGCGCTAATCTCTTTTTTGATATCGGAGACTAAAGGATAATTCAGGTCGCCGACGCCACCAGACTTACGATCTGTTTGAATCCAAGCGAGGTGAGAAAATTCACTATCCACAGAAATCCCAAGGACTTCTGTATTGATTTTCTTGAATTCTTCGTAGCGATCGCTAAATGCTGTAATTTCAGTGGGGCAAACAAAGGTAAAGTCTAGTGGGTAGAAAAACAGGACGACATACTTACCGCGATAATCGGAAAGTTTGATTGTTTTAAATTCCTGATCTACCACAGCCGTTGCTGTGAAATCGGGAGCTTGTTGACCAACGCGGAGGCTTCCTTCGGTTCCGTAAGTAAGGGACATTAACCTAATTCTCCTTTATCGGTTTAGTAGCGTTGGAATTTGGGTCAAGTAAAACTCACCCATCCACGCTCTCACAGTTTAATTACGATCTGTTACGACTATATCATACTCATAACGATTTTGAGTAGCAAATGCTTGATTTAGATACAAGAGAATGGTTGCTTACCAATGGCTTAGGAAGTTTCGCCAGTGGTACGGTTTCTGATGTCCGCACCCGCACTTATCACGGTTGGCTGTTTGCCGCGACAAACCCTCCTTCTGAGCGCACTCTGCTGTTTTCGCACCTAGAAGCTAGCTTGGAAGTATTAGGAAGCGTTGTAGCGCTAGGGACAAATTTTTGGGGTAACGGTCAGATTGAGCCGACAGGGTACGAACTGCTACGCTGTTTTGATATTAATCCAGTTCCAAAATGGATTTGGGGTCAAGATAACTGGCAGTTAACTAGACAGTTAGTGATGCCCTATGGGTTAGTAGGGGGCAGGCAGCAGGGAGCAGGAAGCAGGGGGCAGGGAGCATGGGGCGGCGAGCAAGGGGAAAATTCCTCTCCTCTGCACCCTTCCCCATACCCAATGCCCAATCCCCAATGCCCAATCCCCAATGCCCCTGCCGAATTTTGCCATCGAATTTTGATCCAATATCGCTATAACGGAAGTGATACAGCGATTTTACGGCTGCGACTGCTGATAGCAGAACGTAACTTTCACCACCAGCAAACTGCTAGTCCAGGATTACAGTTCTCAGAATTGCTTGGGCAACAGCAAGTCTGTCTGCAAGCAAAAAATGCTGGGCATTTCGGTATACCTTGGCACTTGCGCTGGACACAAGGAAAATATCGAACAGATGCAGTTTGGTATTGGAATTATGGATTGCCTGAGGAGACAAAACGGGGATTAGGCGACAAGGAAGACCTCTACAGTCCTGGTTACTTGATAGTCACACTGCAACCAGGAGATGTGGTGACTCTAGAAGCACGAGTAGGTTTTCCCGACTCGATGGCAGGTATTCTCACCTCTGAAACCTTTGCAGAAGCCGTAGAGGCAGAACAAGAAAGGCTCTCGCAGATTTTTAGATGGAGTCAAGGAGGGAGAGGAGCAGGGGAGACAGGGGGAGTGGAAGCAACTAATGCCCAATGCCCGATGCTCAATACTTCTCTACTAGATACTCCGCCAACGGCTTCTCTACGAGACGCGAACAGTGTGCCGCAGACAGATGCTACGCGTAGCTTGCTTCTCCGTAAGAGTACGCTTAGTACAAGTGCCTCATACCCAATGCCCAATGCCCAATCTACAATCTGGCAACAGCTACTCAAAGCAAGCGATCAGTTTATCGTCTATCGAGCCTCAATTGCTGGCCCTACGGTCATTGCTGGTTATCACTGGTTTAATGACTGGGGGCGCAATACATTAATCGCTTTACCGGGGTTAGCACTTGTTCCACGACGCTTTGACGTAGCGAAAGGATTATTGCGGACTTTCGGGCATTATTGTCGCCACGGTTTGATTCCTAATACATTTCCTGATGCCAATGGCGAACCAATTTATAACAGTATTGATGCGGCGTTGTGGTGGATTGAAACTTTAGGGCTTTATTTAGAAGCTACCCAAGACTGGGAGTTTTTGGCAGAGCAATTCCCCGTAGTACAGCAAATCTACAAAGCATTTGTTGGTAGTACACATTTCAATATCCAAATCGATGCTACCGATGGGTTAGTTAGTTGGGATGGTCGTGATCTAGCTCTTACCTGGATGGATGTGGTAATTGGGGCACACCCTGTCACTCCCCGGTACGGTAAGCCAGTGGAAATCAATGCGCTGTGGTATTCAGCTTTATGTTGGCTGAGTCAGTGGGCAGAACGATTGAGCCAGCTTGAGTTTGGTGAGCCAGTGCGTCTCACTAAGCAAGCACAGCGCTATGCTCAACAAGCACAACACGTTAAAACCTCGCTGCAAAAGTTCTGGAATCCTCAGCTAGGTTATCTGTACGATACTATTGAGCCGGATGATCGTCGGAATTTTCAAATTCGCCCCAATGCCGTTTTGGCCCTGTCACTACACCATTGTGCCTTTTCTTCACAACAAGGGTGTCAAGTACTAGATTTGGCAACTGTCAGCTTGCTCACGCCCTATGGTCTTCGCAGCCTTGATCCAGGAGATCCCGAATACAAAGGGAGATATGAGGGTAACCAAGAGCAACGCGATCGCGCCTATCATCAAGGCACTGTTTGGGCTTGGCTAATTGGGCCATATATTCGGGCTTGGGAACGTTTTTATCCAGAGCGATCGCTGCCTTTTGATTGGCAACCTCTGCTAGATCACTTCCTATTTGACGCTTGTCTTGGTTCTATTTCTGAGATTTTTGATGGTGATGCACCTCACAAGCCCAGAGGAGCGATCGCTCAAGCTTGGTCAGTTGCTGAAGTAATCCGCCATATGAAATAGTGCTGACTTTTGAGTCGTGAGTATTAGAGATCCCTATAGATCAATACTCGCTACTTATAACTTTTAAAGTGGCTCAGGTTGGAATTGAACCAACGACCTCAGGCTTATGAGTCCCGCGCTCTAACCAACTGAGCTACTGAGCCAAATATATTCAAATTATAAACTATTGTAGCATACAAATTTGCTCAATACTAGGATTTTTGCAATTTTCTTACAGCTTTTATCCCTTTTAAGGTCATAAAAGGCAAAAGAGGGAGTTTACCTCCCTCAATTAACAAGGTAATAACTTAGTTACAGACAGCTAGGAATTAAACGCGTTCTGGTAACATAGCTATTGGGTTAACAGCACCCTTGCCTGATCGATGGATTTCAAAGTGAGTGTGTGGTCCAGTACTATGACCAGTGCTACCCATTAAAGCAATTGTTTCTCCTTGATTCACCTGCTGACCAGGTTGCACCAGAATCTTGCTGTTATGAGCATAGCGAGTCGTGCTTCCATCAGGATGACGGATTTCGACAAGGTTGCCATAACCACCCTTATTCCAACCAGCTTTTTCTATCGTCCCCTCAGCTGAGGCGACAACTGGCGTGCCAGTGGAGTTAGCAACGTCAATTCCTTTGTGCATTCTACCCCAGCGCCAGCCATAACCAGAGGTGAGCGTTCCCTTCGCCGGCCATGTGTAAGATATGGTTGAGGAAGATGGAGGAGGTGTAAGTTCGTCAATGGGTCTGGGCAGATATTGATCCACTGCTGCCAAGGGCGGTATTATCTGTGGAGAAACTGTGGTTCCCCGCATCTTTCCTAAGGAATCAGAGGCATTTACTTTTCCAGGAGGTGTTGCAACCCTTGTGGCAGATGGAGTGCGAGGGGGAGTCCACTGACTAGCAGAACCAAGATTAGGCAAGAACTCTGGGTTTACTGCCTCGCTAGGACGGACAGTAGCACTGAATTGGGTCTTAATTGGTTGAACGCTATAGTTAGACCGAATCGGTGTAGGAACTGGAATTGGGATCGCTACACTATTTGGTCGAGTAGCGCTGGGTACAGGGAAATTATTGGGGGTAGAAGTAGGAGTGAGCATCGCAGCATTGTTAGTTTCAGTAGGTGCTGCTGACACAACTAAGTTCCCAGACTGTTGAGCGCGATATTTCTGCTGTAACCTCTGAATTTCGGCTTGTAAGCCCCGCAAACGGTCATTATTGTTATTATTTTCCCTTGCTACTCTATTTGTTGCTGTTTTAGGCTGTTGCATTTCGGCAAAAGCTTTTGGCACTGGAATGTCACCACCGACGCCATAAGAACTAGCCGTGGGGGGGGGTGTTTCTAAGTCGGTTGCACTATTTGCCTGAATCTGAACAGTTATCGGTGTAGGGACGGCAACGCTACTGTTGTCGGCAATAGTTGGTGATTGTGAACTAGGTAGATATGAGTTGGCACTACCAATGTTTACAGTGGAGGCGGCAACATGAGGAGTTTTGCTGGACTCTACAAATGTAGGGGAACTCGCTACAATTGCCTCAACTTGAGCGACTGCTGGAATAATCAGTTTTTGACTAATTTGCAGTTCATTTGGATTATTGAGGTTATTTGCCTTGACTAGTTCTGATACTGAAGTGTTGTATCTGCTGGCGATCGCTGCTAGTGTATCTCCAGGCTTAACTTCGTAGGCTGTTCGAGTCGAGGAGGCAATAACTGTTGGTGTAGCTGGTGTTAGTGCACTAGTCTGTGTCTTCTGTTTTAACTTCGATATCAAGTTCGCTTTGCTTGCATCAACAGAAGCGTCTGACTTGGCTAATAAAGTCTTCTCAACTACAGTCGTCGGCTGCGCCAAGCCTATATCAGCTTGTGATAAATCTTTGGTTTTCTCAGACCGCAGCTGTGCCAGACTATTTCTTAAACGGTTCGATTTTTCTTGTAAGCGATTCAGTGCGAACTCTTGTTGCGCTTTAAGTTGTGCATTTATCTCACTGTTAGCTGCTCCAGATGTTGCCACTGTTTGTGACTGGGCACTTAGTGATGCATTTGTAATACCAACACCATTAGCACCAAACTCAGACAGATTATTAACTGTTGGGAAACTAGTTTCAGCTAAGGTATTGTTCAATCCCTGTGCCACTTGCGGCTTCAGGTAGGTGGAATTTTTATAAACCGCTGTTCCTTGGGAAAATGTTGCTGATGCAGGAACTTGCAAAGACATTCCATTTGCCGCGACTTGCCATTTAGCTTCAAGCCCAGGCACTTGTGAGACTGCCGTTGGTTCCACGATTACAGGATTTTCTGGCACGCTCGCTGATGAGACTGCTTGGGACTCCAGCCTTGTGGAGGCGAATTTCACCTCAGTGTCAGGAATAGCAGGAATCGTTGAAGTTGCCTTTTGGCTACCTACAGGCACTGCTGCTTGGGCTTGATCGCTTTGTCGAGTCACCAAAAGGCTGGTTGCTCCCATAGAGATGGCCAAGCCAATCATGGCGGCTTTTGTCCGCACCCGGCGATTAACTTTTGGATTTATCACATTTAGCAGTTCTACCGGGGCATCATCGCTGCTGGGGTTATTGTTCAACACAGCTTTTACTCTCTTTTTCAATGCTCGTTTCAAAGACGACCTCCTATGATCACTAGCGCTTAACTGACCTCGATTTTTCCGTTGGATTTTAGTCAATGATTTAGATCACAACAAATGATAGATCAAGATCACATTCACCAGAGATGCTTACGCAAGATTAACCTGCTTCTCTGATTTAAACAAGTTCACACGTATTAGCAAAAAAAATTTGCTGTGTTTACTTGTCCGAACCACTCCTCACACCACCTAAGACGTTTTACTTTTTACCATTGTCCGCGCTTGTCTTGCGTCAATCGCGGGGACTGGACAAGATATTTGCCAAGTCCATAGTCGCTGCCGAGAATTAAATTGCTGCGACTTCTGGGAAAGTGATGCCCCCTACTGTAGATATCTTCAAGATATTTCTACTCAATCAGTCTTCTCAACACGAGACTTTACGTTGATTATTCCCTAAAAAACAACCGTATGATCTATCGGCTACTTTGGAACTTCTTTTTAGCGTTGCTCGAACTAAAATGGCTGAAATATCCCAGATGACTGGAGTTTAGCCTTTTTGTTCCTCAACTTAGGATGTTTCAAATTCATCAAAATCTATCATTCAAATTTGGCAATATCCCAAGTTTTATATACAAATTTCTTATACTAACCTTGCTCTCCTTGTAAGTATCTTCCACTACAATTTAGAAAAAAGCCCAATTTTAGGTATCTTGTTTTACATATTATTGCAGTAATAAAGAAAATTTTTGCTGCCACAAATCATTCGTCTAAATAGATATCTGGAAATATCATAAGTATATTTACTTATAGGCATATAGGTAAACAACTATTGTAAATAGCCTAACTGACGATGGGTTTCAAATAAGCTAATTGCTACACTGACTGACAAGTTCAAGCTGCGAACCCCCGGTTGGCTCATGGGAATATACAAAGTAGCATCGCAATCTGACAGAATTGCTGGTGGTAAGCCGGTAGTTTCACTACCAAACAGCAGCCAATCATCAGGTTGAAACTGAAAGCTAACATAATTACAATTGCCACGGACAGTAAAACCTAAGCATCTGCCTCCACGCTCCTGATGTGCGGTTTTAAAGGCTTTTAGCGATTCGTGATAGTGCAGCTTGACGTAAGGCCAGTAATCTAAGCCAGCCCTTTTGAGGTAGCGATCGCTAATTTCAAATCCTAAAGGCCCCACCAAATGCAACTCTGTACCCGTAGCCGCACAAGTACGGGCAATATTACCTGTATTAGGAGGAATTTGCGGGTTAACTAAAACTACCTGAGGCATTGTCCGTATAAGCTAGGTATTGTATAAAACAATTTATTGTCTATGTTAAATCTACCAAAGGGTAGAGGCTATTCATAGGTTTTATTAATAATAATCAAGCATCCTCCAGCGATTAGATTTTTAAAACGAAGCGTAAACCCTCCCAGAGCAATGCCTGAGAGGATATTAGACTAAAATTGGGAAATGTTAAGTTTTATGTAGAAAAACTCAGTGTTTGTGCCTTTTAGTTCTGGTAGTGCATCCAAGAGAATCTACCGTTTGTCTGAAGACAGTAGATGAGGCAGAGATTGGGGAGTAGGGGGAGATGAGGGAGATGAAGGAGCAGGGGAGGCAGGGGGGACAAGGGGACAAGAGGTGAGAACTTGAAACAAGTCTTTGCCCAATCCCCAATCCCCAATCCCCAATGTCCCTTGAGTTAAGACAGCAGAGAGGAACATAATTTGTCTTCGAGTTCGATTTCGCGCTCTTGGGTGGCAATAATAGCCTGAGTGATGACGCGCTGGCTGTCAAAACCGACTGCGTGTAATTGCAACCACTGTTGAGCTTCATTCCCTTCGCGGAGGATTTTTTGCAAAGGAGAAAGGAAACAGCCAAAACCTCGTTGTTTAGCGATCGCCCAAACATCTTGGTACATTTCAGAAATCCAATCTCTGGCTAGGATGCTTCTGCCATCTTGCCAATGCCGCAAATGAGCATCAAGACTACCAGTAGCAGCAGCAGCTTCATTTTCAGCAGTCAGGGTTACAAGTTCTTCGCCAGAGAAAATACTTTGGGTTAACGGATCGATGCTGGGATTTTCGATTATTTGCAACAAACGCGCTTCTAATAAGGCAGTAATCGCTAGCAACGCAATGGGATCTGTGACTAAATCGCAAATTCGCAATTCTAGCCGATTTAGATCGTATGGACGGCGATCGCCATTTGGCCGCACCGATGCCCATAGATGCCGCACGTTTTGCATGGTTCCTGCAACGAGTTGATCTTCCACCCACTGAATATGATCGGCGTGGCTGGCAAATAATGGCACATGGCTAGGCGTTTGCGGAAATACGCCCCAACGGGTAGAGTGATAGCCAGTAGCTTTGCCATCCAGGAAGGGAGATGAGGCGCTGAGGGCGAGAAATAGAGGCGCTTCCATACGGATCACCCGGCACGCTCGCATTAATACTTCTGGGTCGCTGATGCCTACATTTATGTGTACACTGGCGGTTACTACTTTCGTACCGTAGGTTTTCTCAATGTAGTCATGATAGGGGTTTGCTGGATCGGAACGCAAAAAGCGATCGCCGCCACCCAAAGATAAAGTACTCCCCGGTATTAGGGTGTAATTGCCCAAGCGATTGAGGTAGTTTCGCAACTCCCGCCGGGGACGCAGCAAGGCACACAATAAATTCTCGTAATTATGGGATGGTTGGGTTATGTACTCGACGTTGCGGCTATCTGGCTCCCGCATAAATCCATCCAAAGCGGCAACAATTTTGTCGGAGAGACCGACGATTTCACCTTGAGGCGTGCCAGTATACATCTCAATCTCAAAGCCTTTTAATAAGACCACCTTGTTCTCCTTCGGCTCTCTCTGCTTATAAATTGTATCGAATTAGACGAATCTCTGGATCTATCTTTAAGTCAATCAAAGGTTAAGAATCATTGAATTGCAAACTCACGCCAAATCAGGATGACAGATTTATTAGCTATCCTTCCGTAATTATTACTACCGAGGTATGAAGAATAGCCTAATTTATGATTTACTGAGTCTGTTGCCTCGGAGGGAAGACGGAACGGGCAACGGGCAACAGTAAACTTCTTTTCCCTTGTCCCTTGCACTGTGCAAATAGATAAAAGTGTTGTTCAAATTCAGCCGTTTTAGTATAGTTAGCCTAGTCCAAAGACACTTAGTTCTATAACTTTCTTATTAGACATTTCATAAGCTGTTATGCATCTAACTTGAACATTTACATGAAGGCTGATGACTGATGACTGATAACCATCCATCAACCGTCAACAGTTAACGACCATAAAGAGTGTTTATACAATTTAGACGCGCATCAGGTTACTAATTGAAAATAGAAATATCTATCTAAAGATATATATCCGCTTTGCGTGCATACTACTATTATACTATCGATACTATACTATTTAGCAAATATGATGCTAGCACCATCATATTTTTTTTATAGTTATCTCTTTTCTTATGACCTTGTTATTCATACTTACATAATAAAAAGGTTACATGAAGAGATAACTTAAATAACTCCATAGTCAAAGCCTTGAGTGTAATACTAGAGGCTTCTGCTAGTGAGTTAGATATGTTGGGAGATAAAATTATCAGGTGAATCACTCTTTTGGGCAATATTGAGACGTAGAAACTGCGCCCATACTTCATCACTAAGTAAGTTTAAAGCAGTTTTGGGATTGTTAATTGCGATCGCGCCGATAACTTTACGCCATCCCTGTTGTAATTGCTTAATAAAAGCTTCTTCAATAGAAATTTGACTCAGCAACGAAAGTGCAGTTTTAAAAATTGCTGAATCAGACTGTATATTCTTCGACCTTAAGCCCTGTAGTGCTACATTCAACCATACAGGCATAAGTTCAAGCCAATTGTTTTGCTGTATCTTTTTAAGTGCAATCTCTTCCATACCTAGCGCACCCCACAGGCATAAAGACTCTACAGCCAGTTGAGAATCACGGTTTTCTAAAGCATTTCCCCATAATTTTTGAGCATGATTTTGGAAGCGATTAGCAAGAAATTCATAAGCTTCCTGAACTTGATATGGAATTGTAACTTTATAAACTGATTCACCTCGTGGTAGATAATCGCCGCGATAGGATAACCAGTTATGAGATCCAAATAGATGGATTTGTTTATCAACTATTACTTCTTTGACATAGGAATCTCCCAACCAGAAAACCTGTATAGATGGTAAACCATCAGGTGTTTTTATCGCTCGAAGTTTTTTCTCTATTTCTGGTGAAATTGGTTTATCTTCATCTTCTTGTCGCCGCGCAATTCCATGTCCAATTAAAATCCAAACTCCGCGATTAGCTAATTTATGTAACAGAGTTATAAATTTTTCATTAACAACTGCCTGATTCACCCAAGGAGAATAGATAAAAATCTGACTTTTAGCCGAATTTAAAACTTCTAAGAAAGCTTGAGAAATTTGTCCATCGCGTAGCTGTACAGCTTCACCTAATGCTGTAGAATGATCTACTTTTTTACTAGAGTTTGCGGCAGTTTCTAGTGCCTTTTGACGAATATTTTCAAGTCTAACTTCTATTTCAGTGTTTTTGTATTTGAGAATTGCTTGATGCTCAAAATTGATGGCTTCGGTTGACCATTTACATAATACTTGCAAGGATATTTTACCTTCAGTATGTAGCAGTTCTAACCAATTTGATGCTGACTCTAAAATTTGCTTTCCATTTCTTATTTGGATTCTCAATTTATCTTCAAGGGCATCAAAGATAATGAAAAGCGATATTTTTCTCCAAATTTTTTGAGTCGAAGTTAGTATTTTATAGGAAGTAACAATTTTTCCCTCTTCTGGCACATGAAGTGCTAAACCTGAAGCTTGAATACTTTTTTGGATTTCCCCAAGTGGTAAGGAAGGGATATCAACAATGGTATTATCAATAGATATAAAATCTGCCAAGTCAGGCAAATTTATCACTGTCTCATTTAAAGATTCAGATTGAAAAGTTATCTTGTCGCTTAAAGGGTCTGTAATAGCATTAAGCTGGACAGGATATGGGGGCTGTGGTACAGACCCTTTTTCATAAAATGAGCGACCTTCAGGAGTGACTGTAATTGGCGATGTTGCTGATAGAGTTTGTAATGAACGGAGAGTTGCAGTAGTAGTTTTGATAAAAACAGAATCAAGCCCAAGTACAGAGGCTAATTCATCCTCTGTTGGTGGAGGTTGAAATTCAATAGCAGCGCGGATAATAAATTCTTCGAGTACGTTAAACTGGCGGGGTTCTTTGATATTTACTTCTATCGGGGTTTGACGCAAGCCATAGCGAAATTGACGTGCTGCTAAAACTGATAAGGTAGGGCTTTGCGCTTCTATTTCGTCTACAACATTCTTGAGATTGTCATCAATTGGTTTAGCAGAAGAGGCAAAAAACATCAACGGAATAAGATTGGATAATTCAATTTGTACAAATACTTATAACCTATGAGGCAAATTAGTTTTATGCTTTTAACAAGCCTTGGCGACGACTAGCCCACCAAGCAAATCCAGCACCAGTTACAAACATTAGCAGACTATAAATTGCTCCAGGAATGGCCATTGTGGGAGTATTCAGCAGGGTAGGGGTGGAAGCGATCGCGATCGCCAGAGTGCCATTTTGAATTCCTACTTCTATCGTAATTGCCGTAACGCTTTTTTCTCCTAATCGGGTTAAGGTTGCGATCGCAAAACCTAAAGCCATTGTTACTACATTCAAAACCAGAGTTGCCCAGCCCACATCTATTACATAAGAAATAAAATTATTCCGTTCTCGCAGCAGTACTCCAGTAATTACCACCGCCAGGAAAAATAAAGATAGCCACTTCACAGATTTATCTGCCTTGTCTGCAAGTGCGGGTGCATAGCGCTTGGCTATCATCCCAATTGCTATAGGTAGAAGTGTGATCACCGCAATCTGCAAAACGGTACTTAAGAAAGGTAACTGTAACGTTGTTCCTTCACCTAAAAATCTCTGCATTGACAAATTTACTAGTACAGGGATCGTAAAAACCGTAATGAAACTACTAATAGCTGTTAGCGTCACAGAAAGAGCAACATCACCTCCAGCCAAAAACGTAATCATATTAGAAGTAGGGCCACCGGGACAGGCTGCTAAAATCATCACGCCTACCGCTAATTGTGGGCTAAGGGGAAACACCGACGCAATGCCAAAGCCTACAATCGGCAACATGATCAATTGCGCTACCAAGCCAATCACCACCGCTTTGGGATAGATTATAACTCGCTTGAAGTCCTCTAGGGTCAAGGTTAACCCCATGCCTAACATAATAATAAATAAAGCCAGGGGCAGAAAAACAGCCGTCAGAAAATTTGTTTCCATCCTTAATTTGCATTGGTAACAATAAAAGTGCATCTGGATTGTATCGTGTTACCGTTAAAATTCTAATTGAAGAACTGTAATAGGTTTACAGAAATCGTCAGCTATTTGTGAAGCGCTGCTCAACTGCTTTGAATTCTCTCCAAGTCAGTCCTTCAAACAAAAGGGGTGATTCTTTTGTAGGTGTAGCTATCGCTGCTGGGGTCATAAAAGTCTCCAGTCTATTTCTAAATGAGAAATAATCAGTTTTGGAGGGCAGTTTGTTAATTGTAACTTCTTTATAAAAGCTTAAGAATTACTTTTTCTCAGATTTTTATATTTGCGGTTTCTCACCTAAGCCTTTAATTCACAACAAAAGCACTTACTTTTCAAATGATTCGAGAAACATCAACGAAACCTCCATGAAGACTGACAATATTTGATACTTCAGAATACATATTCCCGACTTTACCTGATTGATGGGTAAATAAACTATGACAACCCACAATTATCAGCAGTTCTTGAGCGCGAGAAAATGCAACATTTACCCGTTCTGGTTTTTTAGCAAATCCCACATCTCCTTTACTATTGTTGCGAACCATACTAACAATTACAACGGGTCGTTCCATACCTTGAAATCTGTCTACTGTCCCAGTACGAATCTCTAATGAAGGGAAAAGTTCAGATTGCAGGCGTTCATCGATTTTTCTTAGTTGAGCACCATAAAACGTAATTACGGCAATTTCTTTTTTTGGTTCACCATTAGCAACTTTAGAAACCCAAGTAGTCTCAAACTGCTGACACAGACGTTCAATCGCATCGATTTCTGGAATATTAAAGTAAGAAGTTCCGTTTCGTTGCTCTAAAAACTGATTTTCTATGGGCGTTTTTACCCAAATAATATGCTGAGATTCTTGGATGATTTCGCCTGCTAAATGATGTGCGCGTTTTGTGTCCGGCTCCAAAATACCAGATTCTAGTTTACCGTCATAAAACTGATTGATTGCTCCCATAATAAATGGGTGCATTCGATATTGGGTAGTTAGCATTTGTTTAATGCTTTCATCTGCAGATTCAAACTGACTTTTAAACAGTGATTCTTCTAAAAATTGTAGTTCGTCTCGTGTATTCCCAATTGTTTGAGCAACTTCTTCTAAAGTACTAGTATCAAGCATCGGTGGTAATTGCCGATGATCGCCTACCATAACTAACTTTTTGCCTTTCAATGCGGGGATTAGTAATTCTGGTGGAGTACACTTACTAACCTCATCAATGATGACGACATCAAAGGATTTAAATTCTTCCGAAAAACCTCTATTTGCAGCTTGAACACAGGTGATACCAACAACGTTGGCATTATCTAAGTATATGCGTCTTAAATCGTCGCGATCGCCTTCAGTTGGCTTTCTTAATTTCTCAATCCAATCTTGTACAAAATTCTGATATCTATTGAGATAAATTTCGTCTTTTTGGAGTTGCTGTAGCCAAGATTCAAACTTAATATTGATGGCGCGTAATAAATCTATATTAAACAAGTCACCAGCAGAGTTATCTGGCTTAAATTTATCCGGGATTTTTTGCCATTCTGTCAACCACCAACTCCTTTGTTCAATTAAAGTTTCTGATGGCTGTGGTTGTAATTTTTGTTCAATTTCACGTAAGCTAATTTGTAATTTTTGAACCTGCTGTAGAGAAGTTTCAGTTTCTTCTTGTAATTTTGATAAATGCTCATGTAGAGAACTTTTAATCATCTCCAACACGGCAAAAGGTTCTAATGACGAAATTAAAGTTTCAAGCTGATTAATACAAGTTCCCCAAGAATTCACTTGACTTGAAAATTCTTGTGGTTGCTCCCAAATATTTGATTGTGTGGCGAGATATTTCTCAATTATAATTCGTAATAGAGCAGGAATATTTTGTTTATTAAGTTCTTGCAAAATATTAATAACTCGTGCAAGTTGCAAATTAGCGTCTTGCTGTGCTTTTTCTACCTCAGCTTGAGTAATGGATATTTGCTGTTGGCTGATTTCATTTTTCTGAAGTTCATTTAATTGGCGTTGCAGATGCTGAAGCTGTTGATCAGTTTCGGTTTTTACTTTTAAAACACATTGACGGGCATTTGCAAGGATTGTATCTAGCAATTCTTGTGTAATCTTAGTGAGGGTAGAATCAATATTATTCCATTCCCATGATGCACCATAAGTCCGTTGCATTCTAATTAAGAAAACCTGGGTATTCTCAACCAGTAATTTTCGCTGTTTGGGATTGAGTAGTTGATAGTTGCTAAACTGTTGATAGGTTTCTTGCCATTGGGTGCGATCGCTCTTTGAGAACACCATTGGAATTTGACTAAAATTTTGTTGTAAAAAATAGCTAAAGTTATGCTGTTTACCCCGTCTGTCAGTAAAACCTCCGTCTATTTCATAAGCGATCGCCTTTGTCAATAATTCCCATTCTGGTAGGTTAATGTTGTAAATTTTTGGTACTATTGGCAATTTTAATGTATTAGCAAACATCAACAAACCTAGCGGTAAGTCTACTAAATTTTCTGTTAGTGGTAAACCTGATTGCTGACAATCTTTTAAAGTTTGATAAAGATGAGAAGGTGCTGTAGATTTCCATTCTTTTACTGCTGAGATAATATAATCAATTTCCCGTTTACGGTTTTCCCAAATCTGGATTGTTTGCTGGAGGTTTTGCAGTTTGGCAATATATTTTTGATAATCTGGTTGTACCTGATTTAACGATGCGAAATTTTGTTTGACAACCTCCACTGATGCTGCAAGTTTTAAAATGGCTTCACTTGCTTCTTGAGCATGAGCCAAAGCAGTTTTAAATCCAGAAATTTCTGTTGCTACAGTTTCACGCAACCAAACCGCTAAACCAAAAGCACCAAGCGCCGGACGTACAAAGCCAAGCTCATTAGTATATTTTATGGTTTGACGAACATTTGCTAAAAATTCTTCTACTAAATTGTTGCCTTCTGTGTATGGCTTAAGAAGCGGTAAAAAATCTGCAACTTCTGGAGCTTCCCAGTTAATATTTGGTGCAGTATTTAGTATGTTTTCCAAACCTGCAATTAAAGATTCAACATTGTTCTGCTTTTCTACAGCTTCATTATAATATTGTTCTTGATCTTTAAAGTTAACCTCGATTTTTAACTTATTTTTATTGAATTTACTTTGTTGCTGATTCAATTCTTCCTCTGTTTGGAAGTAGGTTGTGAATCTTTCTGATGATGCCAGCAATTGACTGAAAAATTTTATATTTTCGAGGCGTTGAGTCAGGTTGTTTTCGCAGTCATTTGCTGTATTTTCTAGCCATCTGCCAATCACTTGGTCTTCTAAAAATGGCTGTCCTTCCTCACCAACTTTTTCGGCTCTACCCTTACGTACGGCACGAATCACAGGGTTATGAACTAATCTACTTAGGGCGTTATCTACTGCTAAATTCGCTTGAGAAGCAATTAGAGTTCGTCCACCTCGAAGCGCAATTTGATAGCAAATCTCGGCAATTACGGTAGTTTTACCAGTACCTGGTGGCCCTTGGATGAGAACAAGATCCTTAGCGGCAAGTACCTTTTCTACTGCTGCTTTCTGACCAGGATTAGCTGAAGATAATAATAAATCTTGTGCTTTAAGTTCAACAGTTGTTTTGATTTGTCTAGCTTGAGAAGCATCGAATAAAAAGTTGCCCAAATAGGGATTTTGGGTGTAGCCATTATTCAAATCATCTAAAGCTTTTTTCTTGCGCTGAATCTGCTGAATATCACCAACTGCCTCAAAACATAAAAATCCTGTATCTGGCAACTTATAACGCTCTGTTGCCATGAATTCAGCTAAGTCGCGTTCTAGTCGGAGGCTGATAATACAACGGTTGGGATCAACTTCTTCAACAGTCCCTAATTGACGACCGCTAATCCAATTTTTGCCGACGGGAGCAGTTTCAAAAAGTTTTAAATCTTCATTTTTTGTGCGCCTTGCTCGTTCCCAAAAGTTTTCCACATCGAGAGAATTTTGATAGAAGCCGTCAAGGGTGGCTGAAGCTACATCAATTTCAAAACTAATCCGTCTTTTGAAGTTATAGTTATGATTTACATAACGCACGCAAAATTGACGCGCTTTAGCGATTTTTTCTTCAATTTGCAAAAATGCTTTCCAGGCTTTGAGTTGTTCTTCTGTAGGCACATTTTCGCCACAAACTGGCGCGGCTGCAATGCGTTTCAATGTTGTGGGTGAAATGTCGAGATGATGCTGATGATTAGGTAAGAGACGCAAGCGACAAGGTATAACATAGCTATCGGCGTGTCCCCGTGAGGGTTGTAATAACTGAGCCGATAGTATTTTTAAACCGTCGCGTCCATCTTTTTGTACAGCAGCTCTGAATCCTAATGTTTTTTTGAGCTTCTCAAGTCTTGCGGGTAATTGAAAATCATCGCTATCTGTTGCTATTATCAAATCCCAAATTTCTTCTCTTGCCTCTTTCCCCGCGCCTTTGCGACGCACATAAAATAGAAAAGGCTTTTGACCAACACATTCCAACATTAACTTATTGGCGCGATCGCGTCGATCCCTAAATTCGGGATATGATTTAAGAGCAGTTTCACCTTCAAGATGGCGAATAAAACTATCAATTGCTGAAGCTATAAACATATAGCCCCAATCTTCAGAGTTTGTTTTAGTTTTCGAGGATTTTGCTGTTAGTTTACTTACTGCTAGACGAATACGTTCTGCATCGGATTCTGAGATTGAACTGGTATGGCTTTTAACTACAATTTTGAGCTTTTCGCAAATTAATAATAGCTTCTTGCTATCTAAATTCAATTCTTTTGCTAGTTCGTAGATTCTGAGTTTGCCGTTGTTCATCCAGTACTGCCTTTGCGAACAAAATTTTCAAGGACAATTGAGGGTTTAAAAACTCTACGATTTCGGTTACTATTACCCCTTAAATGACTATAGTTTGTACTGTTGATAAACTTCGCTAGCGGCACGATGCAGCAGGGAGTGTCGCCATACTAAAGATTTCATATCATCAGCATAACCGCCACCAATGACGCAGGCGACTGGATAACCGCTACTCATACAGGTACTCAAAACCTGCATTTCTCGGCGAAAAATCCCAGCATCAGTTAAAGCTAATTTGCCCAAGCGATCGCCTATATGAGGGTCAACACCAGCATCATAAAATACTAAGTCTGGCTTGACTTTAGATAGTAAATCTGCTAAGTAATTCGCCAAAGTTTGTAAATATGCGTCATCTTCCATTCCCACTGGCAAAGGAACATCCAAATCGCTATTTTGTTTAGTACCGGGGAAATTGACTTCGCAGTGCATGGAGAAAGTAAAAACGCTGTCGTCGTCTTGGAAGATAAAAGCTGTGCCATCTCCTTGATGAACATCTAAATCCACAATTAGGATTTTTTGGACGAGTCCGAATTTTTGTAAAACGCGACAGGCGATCGCTAAATCGTTGAAAATACAAAAACCAGACCCATAACTAGGAAAGGCATGATGAGTTCCACCAGCAGTATTACAAGCTAAACCTTGACTTAATGCCAGTTTAGCAGTGAGTATTGTACCACTTACCGCTACACAGGTACGATTCACTAATGCTGGACTCCAAGGCAAACCAATGCGACGCTGTGCTTTGGGGTCTAGGGTTCCTTCACAATAAGCTTGAACGTAGCTTGGGGTATGGACTAACTTTATCAATTCTAGCGGTGGAGGTTCAGGGGTATGAAATTGTTCTTGATTGGCTACATTATCAGCTAACAGCAATTCGTAGAGTTGTCGGAATTTAGACATTGGAAAACGATGTCCTTCAGGTAGGGGAGCAACGTAATCTGGGTGGTAAATAATTGGCAAGTCCATAAGGAAAGAAAATATCAAGCAGCTAATCCGACAACAAGGTAAAATTTAGCCATAATCACAGCAAAAATGCTGCTCTCCTAAATCTAAAATTCCAAATTTGAAATTGATATGATTGAATGGATTACACCTATTGGATTTATTCTAGCTGGCTTACTAGCTGGAATAATTGGTGAAAAAGTTATCTTCAAAAAGCTGGAAAGATTCGTTAATAATAAACGAATTGCCGGGGGTAATATTATATTCCATTCCCTGCACCGGATGACATTTATTTGGTTTGTCATTGCCGGTTTTTTTTGGGCAATTCTGAGTTCTCCTCTCAAGCCAGATATTGCGCTCGTGCTACAAAAAGTTCTGACGATCGCATTGCTTTATTCAGTAACCCTAGTTTTATCAAGATTGGCTGCTGGGTTTGTTAATTTATTTATTCGTAGAACAGAAGGTGTTCCCACATCACTAATTTCTAACCTTGCTAAGATTACTGTTTTAGTTTTAGGAGCATTAATCATATTGCAAACGCTGGGTGTTCAAATTACGCCAATAGTCACGACTTTAGGTATTGGTGGACTAGCAGTTGGTTTAGCGCTTCAAGACACACTTGCGAATTTGTTTTCTGGTTTTTACTTAGTTATTTCTAAGCAAGTTAGAACCGGAGACTATGTGAAATTAGACGCTGGTCATGAGGGATATGTCATAGATATTTCTTGGCGCAATACGACAATTAAAGAAATTTCAAATAATGTAGTTATTGTTCCCAATTCAAAATTGTCTTCTGCAATTTTCACAAACTATCATTTACCCGCAAAGGAAATTACTTTAACAATGGATGTGGGGGTAAGTTATGATAGCGACTTGGAACAAGTTGAAAAAGTGACTGTAGAAGTTGCCAAAGAAGTCATGCAAGAAATTGCACCGGAATTAAAAGAAATTGAACCATATATTAGATTCCATACTTTCAATGATTTTAGTATAGATTTTACCCTTTATATGCGCGTCAATGAATACTTTGATCAGCGTATTGGTAAACATCTATTCGTCAAAAAATTACACAAACGCTATCAGCAAGCAGGAATTCAAATTCCTTTTCCGATTAGAGAAGTGTATAATATGCAAAATAATTCAGCTATGGAATAAAATTAGCCCTAGCAACTAGAAATCGTAGCTACACAGGCAAAACCCACCTGCGCGGGTTGAAAACCTTGATTTTAATCGCTAGAGCTAGATGCAAGATGTAAGCTAAGTTAGATTGCTAATGCTCGCTTTTCTAATGGTAGTTCAAAGCGATCGCCTGGTTTCGGCTCAAGTACTTGCGTCAAAAGATTGTTTTTCTCTAGTAACGAACGAAATTCTTCAGCACTTCCTTTAGTCTGAATGAGTTTCATCAGCAATCCCTCAAACGCCACATCCCCACCAGCCGCAGTCGGTAATATTACTTGAGGCTGTAAAGACTTTACTACTTTTAAAGCACTATTATTTCCTTTAATAATTGGCCCAAGCAAAGGCAACGTCATGTCAATAAACGGTGTAATCACTACATCGATGGGTGCAGCTTGCTGAAGCTGTGGAGAATGCTCCCCATGAGGCTCGTAATATACAGTTAAACCAGTTTCCAATTCTTTGAGGAGATAACTATTTTCCACCAGAGTAGGGCCAATGGACGAACCGGGGAAAGCCTTGATTTCAACTTGATTATTTAAAGTGAAAGTTTCACCATGAGGCAATACTGTTACCTGGGTGTAACCTAATTTCTGTACAACCTTGGCTGCATTGGGAGAAGCTACAACCTTGATGCTGTGGTCGAGCAGCTTAAGCGTTGGTGGGTGAGCATGGTCTTCTAAACCCTGAGACAGCAGAATTAGATCAATATTATCTGGTATTGGGCGGTTTTGCGATCGCGACCCTTTAAATAGCCAATCCAAGTTGCTGAAAATTAACGAACCAACCAGCCAAGGGTCAATTAGTATTCGTTTCCCGCCGATTTCCAGCAGCCAAGAGTTACTGTCTAACCAAGTTAAAAACATAAATTTTGTGAAGATAACGCCTACCTTCATTATCAATGGTGTCACCTTTCTTAGTAAGCACTAAGGCCAACACCTACATTGGTGGGGTCAAGTCTACCACGGAGTTTTTTTATGTCCGATCTTGGTTTTACTCACATTGCACTTGCAGCCAGTAATGTTGATGCAAGTATCTCATTTTATGCAAAGTATGCACAGATGACAGTCGTGCATCATCGCATTGATCAAGCGACTCAATCAGATGTTGCTTGGATTAGTGACCTAACTAGACCTTTTGTGATTGTCCTAATTAAAGCAGCTAAAGTAGAAGGCACACTATTACCACTATCCCATCTTGGGGTAGCTTATCAGAATCGCGGGGAAATCGATCGCCTGTGCAATGAGGCACGCGTTGAGGGAATACTGCTAGATGGGCCAAATGACTGGGGTCATCCGGTTGGTTACTGGGCTTTTATTCGAGACCCAGATGGTCATACATTGGAAATTTCTTATGGTCAGGAAATTAATTTTACACTTGAGCAAGCTAGAGACGCGATTAATCGCGTCTCTTAAAAAAATTGATGTTACTTCTTGCCAGGGGTGCGTCCACCTTCGTCGTTACTGCCACCGTGAGGACTGGAATTGCCTGGGTCACAGCCCTCAGAACCATTACCAATTCCTTGGTTGCAATTGCGACGCGGTTTGACGCCCTCGGTCGAAGTTTCAGTCTGCTCCTCCACTGCAACTTGTTGTTGTTGTCCAACGACATACTGCGAGGAGATGTTTGCTACCTCTCCGGTGCTAGATAGGGCTTGGTATAGCAAAGCAGATACTTCAGATCTGGTTGCTACCCGTTCAACATTTAGCAAGTTCACATTGGGATAGTTGACGACTATACCGCGTTGTGTCAAAGCTGCAATCAGACTGCGATATTCACTACGAATACTAGTTGCATCGCTGTAAACAGATAAGATTGTATCCGTGGAACCACTGCTTTGATAATTTAATCCCTGCGCTAATGCTACCAAAATATCAAGGCGAGAAAGGCTTTGACTGGGGTTGAAACCTTTGCCAATAACAGCGTTTAAAAAGCCCATTTGATAAACTTCGCTGATGGCATTGTAAGCCCAATATTGAGTTGAGACATCTTTAAATGCGATCGCTTGGCGAATTTTCCCCTTGGTAAAGGCTTTCCGCAACATTGCCGCAAATTGGGCACGAGTTACTGGTGCATCAGGGCGAAAAGTCCCATCAGGAAAACCTTCGAGAATTTCCATTGAAGCCAATTCGGCAATAAAATCTTTAGCCCAGTAGTTTGTGGAAACATCAGAAAACCCAACCTGGAGAGCGCGAGACATCCCAACTTGGCGATAATTCATCAGCATTTGGCTAATGTCGTAGCTAGAGTTCTCGCTGACTTCAATCACCTGCACCAAGCTGCCAGGAGTAGCTTGCAAAGCCTCTGCCAAGTCGGAGCTAAAGACGCTCACGAACGACTGACGGACTAAAGCATACTCACCCTGCGTGAAAGAAACGGGATAAACGCTGGTTCCTGCAATTTTTGACAAACCTTCTACTTGGAACTGACTACCTTGGAAGGTTTGGGAACTGCTTAGGAAACTAACACGTTGGCCGCTAACTTGAGTAAAGTAGTCGTAGGTGGTGGTACCTGCGTCAATAGTGCCGTTTTGGTCAGCATCAACACCATAAACAGTACGAACGACTTGGTATTCTGTAGGCTTGGCTGACAAAATCAGGTTAACTGTGGTGTTTGCAGACAAACATTCAAATTCGCTGTAGCCAATAAAGCGGTTTTGAACATCATACAATCGCACGACGATGCGATCGCTGGCTTTTAACCCCTTAGCAAATTTTGCTTTTTGCTTAATCTTGTACTTGTAATCACCCAAAAACCGCTCTTTTAAATAGCCCTTGCCACCTTTACTCTTGACAGAAATGCGAGCAATCACCTCTGACAAGTTACCAGATGGTTCCCAAATGGCAAGGCTAAAACCTGTCTTTTTTCCTTTTGTAGAAACAGTACTATTACGGCTTTCTGTAGTGATAGTTTGCCGCTCAATAGTAGTAGTACGGCTCCTTGTTTCTACTTTTTTATCCGCTAAAAGTTGTTGACCTGTGGAATGATCAGATATTTGGGCGACGGTGGTAGAGAATCCTAAAGTTGCGTAGGCAGAAGCTATTGGTGAAAATATTGCCACAGAGGTTGCAGCCAGAACAAACTTGCTCATTTGAGCTAAGTAACTTTGATTCATGTATTTCATCTCACACTACCATTCGTCTAAAAAGTCACAGGGGTATTTGGTATCCCTTGACTTATTAATCCCTTGATGTGGATGAAACTAACATTTAAATCAGTAGGGAGAGACGCGATTAGTTGCGTCTGTACGGAGTAGGGAGTTATTAGGTCAGAAACATTAATATATTTGAAGAAACACTTTATGAATCTTATTAATGACTGTAACGACACAACAGCTTCCAACTCAAGACGCCTTTGAAAAATTCATTTGGAATTGGCAGGGTTACAAAATCCAGTACACCGTCATGGGTACAGGACGCCCTTTGGTACTGGTTCACGGCTTCGGTGCTTCTATTGGACACTGGCGCAAAAATATCCCAGTTTTAGCTAGTGCTGGCTACCAGGTGTTTGCCATAGACCTTTTGGGTTTTGGCGGTTCTGATAAAGCGCCCATTGATTACACTGTGGAAGTTTGGGTGGAACTGCTGAAAGATTTTTGCACAGCACACATCCAAGAACCTGCTGTATTTATTGGCAACTCCATCGGCGCACTTTTGAGCTTGATTGTACTGGTAGAACATCCAGAAATTGCTGCTGGTGGTATTTTAATTAACTCTGCGGGTGGTTTGAGTCATCGTCCGCACGAATTGAACCCGCCACTACGGATTGTGATGTCAACTTTTAATCGGTTTGTGCGATCGCCAATTACAGGTAAATTTGTCTATAACCGCATCCGCCAAAAAGCCCAAATTCGGCGTACTCTCTACCAAGTTTACAAAAAGCGTGAAGCGGTCACCGATGAATTAGTCGATTTACTTTATACTCCCTCATGCGACCCAGGAGCGCAACAAGTTTTCGCCTCTATTCTCACAGCCCCTCCTGGCCCAAGCCCAGAGGAACTTTTGCCCAAAGTAGAACGTCCTCTATTAGTAATTTGGGGTGCTGACGATCCTTGGACACCAATCACCGGGGCAAAGATTTACGAAGAGGCGCGTGAGAATGGCAAAGAAATCAAAATTGTTCCCATTCCCAATGCCGGTCATTGTCCCCACGATGAGGTTCCAGATATTGTTAATGCCCAGATTGTCGATTGGTTAGCCCAAAGTTAACTATTTCCCGCCAAGACGCAAATGCAAAGGCACTTTCTGCTGATGCGCCTTGGCCCATGCAGGGTAGAAATGGGACTAACAATCTGGGTGAGTGGATCTTAATTTTTTGAATTGCACCTTGACAGAATCAAACTTGTATGTTGTGTAATGGAGCTTGATGTGCGTAATGAATATAAAAGGGCAATTCCCTTAAATCACCATCCAGATTTTTCCAAACAAGGCTATCAAGTTATCAGCGAACTAGGACGCAACCGAGAAGGGGGACGCATTACTTATTTAGCTAATGTCCTCAACTCTAAGCAACAGGTGGTAATTAAAGAGTTTTGTTTTGCTCGTGCGGATGCTGATTTATCAGGTGTAAAAGCATATCAGCGCGAAATCGAAATTTTGCAGCAACTAAATCATTCTCGCATTCCTCACTATATAGATTCTTTTGAAATACCAGGGGCTTTTTATCTGGTGCAGGAATACAAAAATGCCCCATCTTTAGGCTTGACGAGCAGCTTTAATCCAGAAGAAATAAAGCAAATTGCTTTGTCAATTTTAGAGATTTTGGTTTATCTACAAAAGCAAATTCCGCCAATTATTCATCGGGATATTAAACCAGAGAATATTTTGGTTGATGAGCAACTAAATGCTTATCTGGTTGATTTTGGTTTGGCTAGAATACAGGGTGCAAAAGTAGCTCTGAGCAGCTTTGTAGCAGGAACTCCAGGTTTTATGCCACCGGAGGAGCAGTTTGGTCATTCCCTGACTGAGGCATCAGATTTATATAGTTTAGGAGCAACACTGATTTGCTTACTTACTAATACTCGTTCTGTTGAGATTGGGAAATTAATTGATGATAACTATCGCTTTAATTTCCAGCAATTAGTTCCTCACATTAGTCCACGTTTGCGGCGGTGGTTGATGAAAATGGTGGAACGCAATCGAAAATGTCGCTATGCTAATGCGGCTATTGCTTTGGAAGCACTTAAGGCAATTGAGGTTGTTGGTAGTGCCACTGGGATAAATACTTTAGTCAGTACAATCAAACTTAAAAAACGAGCTACTGTGTTGGGACTAGCCACTGTTGTGATGTTCGCTGCAATGGGGGCAACTTTGATGAGTTGTCAACCTAGTGATACGGTTAGGCAATTACTGAAAGCTACAGAATGCCAAAGTTTTGATTTAAACGCAAGTTGCCAAGAAAAAACTGGAGATTAAGATTAATTAGGTCGCATCTGGCTAAAGATTACAACGGTTTTCACTTGAATAGACTACACGCATAGGGGCACAATATATTGTGCCCCTACAATTATGTGTATTCTAGGCTTGTGAAAATTCTTGTCATTTTCATGAGTATCAAAGACTCGTCGGCGAGTATTAAAGACTCATTCACGAGTATCAAAGACTCATCGGCGAGTATTAAAGACTCATCGGCGAGTATCAAAGACTCATTCACGAGTATCAAAAACTCATCGGCGAGTATCAAAGACTCATCGGCGAGTATCAAAGACTCGTGAATGAGTATCAAAAGCTCATTAACGGTAATGCACTATCAGTAATTGTCTAGTTACTTGCTGTAGTAAACTACATCTAAGCCAGAAGCCTGCATTCAATAGTTGATAGCGCTGTGAAAAAAATCCTGATTGTGTCAGCTAATCCCACAACGACAGATAAACTTCGTTTGGACGAGGAAGTAAGGGAAATTCAGGAAGGGTTGCAACGCTCTCGCAGCCGAGATAAGTTTGAACTGATTACTAAATGGGCGGTGCGTCCTGACGATTTGCGGCGTGCGCTTTTAGATCATAATCCTCATATCATCCATTTTTCAGGACATGGGGGAGGAAATCAAGGTTTAGCCTTGGAAAATAATACAGGGCAAATGCAGCTAGTGAGTACGGAGTCACTGGCAAGGTTATTTAAGTTATTTAAAGACAAAGTTGAGTGTATATTGTTAAATGCTTGCTATAGCGAGGTGCAAGCTGAGGCTATTTACCAACACATTAATTGCGTAGTTGGGATGAATCGGGCAATTGGCGATCGCGCCGCAATTAAATTTGCGGTAGGCTTTTATGATGCACTAGGCGCTGATAGGTCGTATGAGGATGCTTATGAGTTTGGCTGTAGCGCGATTGATTTAGAAAGTATTCCAGAGTCTTCGACACCAGTGCTGAAAAGTCGGAACAATCCCCAAGGTGCTATCTCTGCTAACGAAACGATTCCCGATACCGAGATAAAAGCAGCAGTCTCCTTAGAAAATCCAGAAGGGCAGGTGTCTCTAAACTCTGCTTTCTATGTGGAGCGATCGCCTATTGAGGTAGACTGTTATGAAGCGATTCTTCAACCAGGGGCCTTAATTCGCATCAAAGCCCCCCGACAGATGGGCAAAACTTCACTCATGTCGCGTGTTCTCCATCATGCTAGTCAATGATGAAATTGACAGCGTTCTGAGTCTTTCATTCAACTTGGATGACTTTTTTGCAGTTATTCGCGATTGCTACAACCGACGAGCAGACCATCCTGAATATAATCGCCTCACCTTTGCTTTAATTGGCGTGTCTACGCCTTCAGATTTGATTCAAGACAAACGCCGGACACCTTTTAATATTGGACAGGCAATTGATTTAACTGGCTTTCAACTTCCAGAGGCCCAACCCTTGGCACAGGGATTGGCTGAAGTGGGTGATTCTCAAGAATTGATGCAGGTGGTGCTGGACTGGACGGGAGGACAGCCGTTTTTGACGCAAAAAGTTTGTAAGTTGCTGGTGCAGGGGGGACTGGAGACTAGAAACTGGGGACTAGGGGCTGGGGACTGGGTGGAAGAGTTGGTACGCGAGGGGATTATTGAGAATTGGGAGACGCAAGATGAGCCGGAGCATTTGAAAACGATTCGTCACAGAATCTTGCGGAGTGGGGAACAGTGGACTGGGCGATTGTTGGGGTTGTATCAGCAGATTTTGCAGCAGGGAGAGATAGTCGCTGATGATAGTCCTGAACAAACGGAATTGCGGTTGACGGGTTTGGTGGTGAAGCGAGACGGAAAGCTGCAAATTTATAACCGGATTTATACAGAGGTGTTTAAGCAGGAATGGTGCGACAAGATTTTAGCAAACTTGCGCCCCTACTCCGATACATTTAATGCCTGGGTTGAGTCGGAACGTCAAGATGAGTCGCGCTTGTTGCGGGGACAGAGTTTGCAAGATGCCCAAGAATGGGCAGTAGGTAAAAGTTTGAGTGACTTGGACTATCGGTTTTTAGCTGCTAGCCAAGAGTTGGAAAAGCGTGATGTGCAGAAAAGGCTAGAGGCAGAGGAACAGGCGAAACAGGTTTTAGCAAAAGCAAACAGCAAAGCTAATCAACGAATTCGCATTGGTTCTGTAGTGCTGGGTTTTGCTCTGGTGGGGGCAATTGCTTCGGGAATATTTGCACAACAGAGTACTCAGCAAGCTAATCATGCCATAACAGATTTAAATACAGCTAAGACAGAAGCCGAAGCCCAGCGTCAAAAAAATGAGCAGATATCGCAGCAGGCAAACGATGCAGAAGTCAGACAGAAAGCAGCAGAAACCAAAGAGAAACAAGCAAATAAGAATTTAAATTCTGCAAAAGCTAACTTGGTAAAAGCTAATCAGCAGTTTAAAGCTGCAACAAAGAAGGTAAAGTCTGCTGAGGAAGATGCGAAGAAAGCAACGATAGAAAAACAACAAGCACAACAACAAGCAAGAAAAGCTCAAAGTGAGCTGAAAGTAACAGAAATTGCCCGGAAAAAGGCACAGCAACAACAACAGTTAGCAAAACGAGATTTGAAAACAGCGCAGATTGCCAAGAAAGAGGCAGAGGCAGACCGTCAAGTTGCCTTAGACACTACGCGACTGGAACGGTCAGGAGTAGCGAATATTAACCGCTCTCAGTTTAATCAACTGGGGGCTTTGCTGGCAGCCATGCGGGATGGCAAGGACTTAAAACGTTTAATAGACAAGCATAGTCAGGGAAAATTAGAAGCTTATCCTGCGGCTAGTCCAGTTTTAGCTTTACAGACAATTTTGGATAAAGTGCAGGGATCTACAGTAATGGCCGGGCATGAAAGTGTTGTCACAAGTGCCAGTTTTAGCCCGGATGGACAGCGCATCCTCACCGCCTCATATGACAATACAGCGCGGCTGTGGGACTTACAGGGCAAGGAAATTGCCAAGTTTCAGTTACAGGGGCATGAAAATAGTGTCGAAAGTGCCAGTTTTAGCCCGGATGGGCAGCGCATCCTCACCGCCTCATATGACAATACAGCGCGGCTGTGGGACTTACAGGGCAAGGAAATTGCTAAGTTACAGGGGCATGAAAGTTATATCATAAGTGCCAGTTTTAGCCTGGATGGGCAGCGCATCCTCACCACCTCAAATGACAATACAGCGCGGCTGTGGGACTTACAGGGCAAGGAAATTGCCAAATTTCAGGGGCATGAAGGTTATATCACAAGTGCCAGTTTTAGCCCGGATGGGCAGCGCATCCTCACCGCCTCATATGACAATACAGCGCGGCTGTGGGACTTACAAGGCAAGGAAATTGCCAAGTTCCAAGGGCGTGATGGTGGGGTCATAAGTGCCAGTTTTAGCCGCGATGGGCAGCACATCCTCAGCGCCTCCTTGGACAAAACAAGGCGAGTTGTGTTTATTTATGCGTGGAATGTGGAAAGCTTGGAGCAATTACTAGCACGGGGTTGTCGGTGGTTGCATAACTATTTAATTTATGCGCCTAATTTGAGTGATAGCGATAGGCAGCTTTGCAACAAGAAGTAATCAGGGGGTGAGGCTGTAGTGATTCTAAGCTTAAATGTAGAGTCAAAGGCGATCGCTTGCCAAAGAAAAGACGCGATCGCAGTTTAAAACCTAATTTTTGCAGTGATTCTAAGCTTAAATGTAGAGCTAAAAGCGATCGCTCGGTAAATTAGAGATGCGATCACAGTTCTGATCTCGGCGTTTCGAGTTCCGAACACCAATGACCGAGCAAAAAGGTCGAACTTCCAAGTTCTGAACACCAATGACCGAGTAAAAAGGTCGAACCTCCGAGTTCAAAGCTTGAAGTTTCCAGTTAAGTCAGCAAATAGCCACTCTATATTTTGCTTAATTTCTACAATCTAGCCAAACTGTATGGTATTATTAGCAATTAGTTATCCGTCACTATCTAAGTAGATAACCTTTGGCTGGGTCGGCGGTTGGATTTGCGATACCATAGCTTCACCCTCAAAAGGATATTCAATCGGGATGCTTCCAAATTAGCCGACTCTTAAGGATATCTGCGCCATGAATCTGGAACGATAACTAACTAAAACAGTACGATTGTTCTACTATAAACTAATTAAAGATAGTATTATTAAGGACTGTTTCATAAGAAACTCCTTCTTCGCCGCCCAATATGTCAGACAAACAGCTAGCAGCATCCTTGAATGGACATCTTCCGTACCCCAGCCACAACAGCCAGAATACCATTCGGATTCGGGGTGCTAGGCAGCATAATCTGAAAAATATTGACTTGGAATTGCCACGCGATCGCCTAATCGTATTTACTGGCGTTTCGGGTTCTGGTAAGTCTTCCCTAGCCTTTGATACCATTTTCGCTGAAGGGCAACGTCGCTATGTGGAATCCCTCAGCGCCTACGCACGGCAATTTTTAGGACAACTGGATAAGCCGGATGTAGAAGCCATTGAAGGCTTAAGTCCAGCAATTTCTATTGACCAAAAGTCAACGTCCCATAACCCGCGTTCCACTGTGGGTACGGTGACGGAGATTTACGACTATTTGCGGCTGTTGTTTGGTCGGGCTGGCGAACCCCATTGTCCGATATGCGATCGCTGTATTGCCCCCCAGACAATCGATGAGATGTGCGATCGCATCATGGAATTACCAGATCGTACCCGCTTCCAAATTCTTGCACCCGTTGTCCGGGGGAAGAAAGGCACACATCGTAAGCTTTTGTCAAGTCTGGCATCTCAAGGTTTTGTCCGCGTGCGGATCAATGGCGAGATCCGCGAACTGTCAGATTCCATTGAATTGGATAAAAATTTTACCCACACCATCGAAGTGGTAATTGACCGCTTAGTGAAAAAGGCTGATATTCAGGAGCGTTTGGTTGATTCCCTGTCTACGTGTCTCAAGCAATCCGGTGGGATTGCAGCCATTCTGGTGAGTCTGCTTGGTGACGATGGACAAGAAAAAGAAGAAGAATTAGTATTTTCGGAAAACTTTGCTTGTCCAGAACATGGCGCGGTAATGGAGGAACTATCGCCGCGATTATTCTCCTTTAACTCGCCCTATGGTGCTTGTCCGCACTGTCATGGCATCGGGACTTTAAGGAGATTTGCGCCAGACTTGATTGTACCCGACTGGGAAGCGCCAGTTTATGCTGCGATCGCGCCTTGGTCAGAAAAAGATAATTCTTATTACTTGGAATTACTCTATAGCGTCGGACAAATTTATGGGTTTGAGTTACAAACAAATTGGAGCAAGCTGACAGAAGAACAGCAACAAATTATTTTGTTTGGAGAGAAAGATGAACGAGCCGCAGAAGCGCAAAGAAAGCAGAGTTTTAAAGGTGCTATTCCAATTTTGCAACGGCAGTATGAGGGTGGTTCTGAATTAATTAAGCAAAAATTAGAGCAGTATTTAATCGATCAACCGTGTGAAGTTTGTAAGGGAAAACGGTTAAAACCGGAAGCCTTGGCGGTGAAGTTGGGACAATATGGAATTTTAGAATTGACTACCGTATCAATTCGAGATTGTCGGGAGAGAATTGAGCAATTCAAGTTGAGCGATCGCCAGTTACAAATTGCTGATTTAGTCCTGCGAGAAATCAAAGCTAGGTTGCAATTTTTGTTGGATGTAGGTTTAGATTATCTCACCCTTGACCGTCCCGCCATGACTCTTTCCGGTGGTGAAGCCCAACGGATTCGTCTAGCAACGCAAATTGGTTCTGGTTTAACAGGAGTTCTCTACGTTTTAGATGAACCGAGTATTGGTTTGCATCAACGAGATAATGGCAGGTTGCTCAAAACCTTAACGAAATTGCGCGATTTGGGTAATACATTGATTGTCGTTGAACACGATGAAGAAACAATTCGTGCAGCTAACCACATTGTTGATATTGGCCCTGGTGCAGGAATTCACGGTGGAAATATTATTGCCCAAGGTGATTTTCAGGCGTTATTAGCCGCAGAAGATTCTTTGACGGGTGCATATTTATCAGGAAGACGAGTAATTACCACACCAGCAGAACGCCGAGAAGGAAATGGGCGCAGTTTGGGAATTAAAAATGCCCATCGCAACAATTTACAAAATATAGATGTAGACATTCCATTAGGTAAACTCGTCTCCATCACTGGTGTGTCTGGTTCTGGCAAATCTACGCTGATTAACGAGTTACTATACCCATCTCTGCAACACCATTTAACTAAGAAAGTTCCCTTACCCAGACATTTGGATAAAATTCAGGGATTGAATGCGATTGATAAAGCGATCGTTATCGATCAATCCCCTATTGGACGCACACCACGTTCTAACCCTGCAACTTACACAGGAATTTTCGATGCCATTCGGGATGTATTTTCCCAAACAGTAGAAGCTAAAGCCAGAGGTTACAAACCCGGACAATTTTCCTTCAACGTTAAAGGTGGACGTTGCGAAGCTTGTAGTGGCCAGGGTGTGAATGTTATTGAAATGAATTTTCTCCCGGATGTTTACGTGCAATGCGAAATTTGTAAGGGTGCAAGATACAACCGCGAAACTTTGCAAGTGAAGTATAAAGATAAGTCAATTTCTGATGTACTGAGAATGACCGTTGAGGAGAGTTTAGACTTTTTCCAGAATATACCCAAAGCGATCGCGCGTTTGCAAACTTTATTTGATGTCGGCTTAGGTTATGTCCAACTAGGACAACCTGCGACTACCTTATCTGGTGGTGAAGCGCAACGGGTGAAATTGGCAACAGAATTATCTCGACGCGCTACAGGTAAGACACTTTATTTAATCGATGAACCGACAACAGGGTTATCTTTTTATGATGTCCACAAATTGTTAGATGTGTTGCAAAGATTGGTAGATAAAGGTAATTCAATTTTAGTAATTGAACACAACTTAGATGTAATTCGTTGTTCTGACTGGGTAATAGATTTGGGACCAGAAGGTGGCGACAAAGGTGGAGAATTGATTGCTGTGGGAACACCAGAGGAAGTTGCAAAAAATCCCAGGTCTTATACTGGGCAATATTTAAAGCAAGTTTTGAAGCAGTATCCGGCGGTTAAGAAGTAGCAAGATGCTTTAGTGAAAGCTAGCGCATCCTACTACCTCACCACCATATCTAATTTCATACTTGGTTTTAAAATATTTAATTTTTATATGTTGTATTACAGTATGGATGAGTCAATTGTGCATTTTCTAAAGTCCCTAGACCACCATCAGCTTTTCTCTTGATGTGATCTATGGAGTTAAGACGAGTAGGTAGACAGCCACCACAGATTTTACATCGTGGAGAGCCAGGTAAAGCATCTCTGATAAAAGCTGCTGCTTTTGTCTCTCGTGAGAATTCTTTACTTTGGGTATCATTTGTATTACTTTTAGTTTTAGTTTTTAAAGAGCCAAAACCTTTTTCGGCAATAATCTCTTTCATCACATTTTTCTTATCTATTTTTTGCAATAATTTATCAATAACTTTTATATAAAAATCTTTAACCTTGTCTCTAGCCTTAAGTGCATTTCCATTTTTACTAACAATCTGCGGAACCATATCATCTTGCCAAATCACCCATTCAAAATCTTTTCGGACTTGTATAAATTTAGAAAAGTATTTAGTTTTTTCTAAATGTAACATTAAGGTAACGATGCCATAAAATGAGCCTATTTTTGGCTTTCCAGCACTAGTGTAAAAATATATAATGGGTTGCAAACCCAGAGATGAAGGATGATTGCTATTTATCCTTTGCGCTACCGTTTTGCAATTTTTTAGCAGTTCTACTGTTTTTTCTCCTGTCGGATCGTCTCCTAATTGATTATCTACTTCTATATTATTAACCATATTTACATATTCTAATATGACTTCAATTTTTTCAGGAGCCGATAGACTTCCTACTATTGGCACGTCTAGAGTTTTAATAGGATTTTTTAGTTTAGGTTCAAAAATAAGTTGATGTATTTCTTGAGCAAGTTGTTCTATTTCATCTTGTTTATTTTGGGAGAAGTCTGACCAATATTTATGGCCATTACCACTTCTCATAATTGCACGAGCAGCAACACCATTGGGTGTCTTTCGTGCCAGTAGTAAACGCATTTCGGTTTCACCAATAGGTGCTGCTTGTTGATTAATTTTAAAAAAAGATGCTTCTGCTTTTTCTGAATTACCTTCAACCCACTGTAGCTGGATACCTAAAGCTCCTAAGTTTCTTGCTCTATCAATAAAATTTTGATCTACTTTTCCTTGATGCTGTGTTAAGGATTGATAATCCTTATAGGAACCTATATTTGTTTTAATAAGCTTCCTTACCCCTTGAGCAGCACCTTTTTGCTCTTCTGTAATATCTCCATCATAAAATTCTTTGGAAATTTTACCATCGCCATAGTCATCATTGATCCAAGCTATTAGAGAACTAAGTCGATGTGAGCCATCAATGACAAAATAATAACTACTAGAACTTCTCCAAAGAATAACAGATGGTATTAAATCACCATCTAAAAAACTTTTTATAAACTCACATATTTTCTGAGACTCCCACTCGTTAGTTTCTCTTTGAAAATCAGGTTTGCGTAAAAATGGATAGAAAAAAGAGAGTTTTTCTAAATCACGAATAGATATCATAGGAATATTTCTTCCTATATTTTGGCCTTGCTGTCCTTGTACTTCAAATGCTTCTCTCGGTACAAGTGCATCTAGACTGACCTTTAGGCTGTCCTTTACCATCTCTGCTACTATTTCAGTATAAAATTGCTCTAGTGATTTATTATATATTACAAATATTACAATTTCTATAAGGCAAATCGTTGGGATGTAAATAAACGTGAGTTCGAGAAAACTAAATAACGCCAGGAGGCAGTGCAGACAAAGATTTTAGGTTAAAATGTCAATCAAGTTTTTTTGGGCAAAACAGCTAATTAGCCATATCTCCCCTTTGCCAAAACTGCTTTAAAATCTCCCCAGGTTTTCGATCCCATGTGTCAATATGTTCGTATATCAAATTATCTTGATTGAGCTTATACGTTGAATAACCATTAAAAAGCAAACCTGCTTTCCAAGGAACGCGTAACACTCCTCGCACCGTCCACTTTGCTAAAATCGTATCTTCGGCTGACTGAGATACTTCATGTACATCAAAGTAAATTTGGGTAAAAAATAGCCGAGCGTGAAATCGCAAAGTCCAAAATATAATGCGATAGTTAAATTTGTATTTGAATGTATTTACTGGGTCTTTAAAGTAGATATCGTCTGTATAAATGTGATATGAAATATCTTTTTCAAAAAGTGTTGGTAAATCTTCTTTTAAAGTTTTAATTACCTGTTCCACCGATAATTGAGATTCCACGCGCATTTTTCCTTAAAAAATCTTTTTTAACAACCGTTGCCAAATTAAAGATGTACTCTTGTTAATTACACCACCCACACTCAAATCAGACAGAGTGGGAAATGATGCAGACTTAGCATAAGGCCCATTTCGCAAAACTTTAGCTAGGTTATTGTTATTCTCGCGCAAACCTTCGTAAAAAAAGAATACCTCTCCTTGAATGCCAAGTTGGCGATTGTATTCAATTGCCTGCACCAGATATTCTGGACTAATACAGTAAGAGCCAAGTTTTATCAGTATTCCCGGTGCTAACTTGGGCAGCGTCGCATCTTTGAATTGCTGGTTTACTAGTTTATCAGCGATCGCACAGTAACTCCTAAAGTCACGGCGATAAATCTGCGGCTGAATCATATCAACTATTCCCCGTTTCAGCCATGCGGGTGAGTCTTGCAGATATTCCTGGAATGCCCAATCATGAATATTAGGTGCGATCGCTACTAGCAAATTAGGATTCACCACTTTCACCTCCCGGTAGAGACGCGCTAAAAAATCACTGAGAATATCTGCACGCCACTGTAACCATTGCCTATCTTTGGGGTTGTGTGGCGGATTGCAATTAAATTTCTGGCGATAGCGGGTGACAGTTCCCCCATCATAGCCACCTTCACAGGGTAATGCAGGGAAGCGATCGTCTCCTTGAACCCCATCCACATCATAATTCTTTACAACTTCTAGCACCAAGTTCAAGAAGAATTCCTGCACCTGTGAGTCGAGTCCATTCAACCACTCAAAACCATTTTTCTTCAGTAAATTGCCGTTGCGATCGCGCGCAGTCCATTCCGGTTTTTTTTGTAAAAGTACACCACCATTCAAATTATAGGAACTGGCAAAACCGTATTCAAACCAAGGAATAACTTTTAACCCAACTCGCCGCGCCTCAACTACCACCTCTTCTAAAGGGTCACGGCCTACAGACATAGGGTCAATTTCGACTCCAAAAGTCTGCTGCATTATTTTACTAGGATATAAAGTTACTGCCTTGTTCCAAACAACGGGAAACACCACATTAAATCCCATCTCGGCCAGAAAATCCATCGCCTCAGCAATGCGTTGCTTTGACCTGAGAACTTTACTATCAGTAGTGGTCAGCCAAATACCACGAGTTTCTATTATCGCCATTTATATAAATTGAAATTTTCGGCATTGCACCATCTAAACATTAACTAACCGACGATACCGCGCTTGTATTATTGTGTAAATGGCATAGGCAACCAAACCTAGTGCCACAATACCCAAAAGCCATGCTCCGTTAGGCTGTTGCGCTAGCGTCTGTAATACTTCATCCAAACCTTGTGCGGTAGCAGCGTTCGATTGCCTAGCAGCTTCGATTAGAAACCAACCGATAATACAAAATACTATACCCCGTGCCGCTAAACCAAATCTGGAAATCCTCATTACCCATTGGGCTTGTGTGTTGCTTAATTCTGTTAAATTGAGTTCTTTACGAAATTTCCCACTAAAAGCTTGATAAAACTGATAGAAGCCTAGAGCAATTACAAACACCCCCACAGTTCCAACTAACCATTGACCAAAGGGTTGAGAAAGCAAACGTGCTGTAGAATCTTCAGTAGAATCACTACTATTTTTAGCGCTGCCTGTACCCATAACAATTTTCACAGCACTTAAGGCTAAACTTGCATAAATCAAGCCATTAACTGCGTAACCAATTCGCACTGCCAAACCCTTGGCATCATTACCTTTATTTTCTGGGTCTTTAATTGCCTGTACAAAACGCCAGATTACGTATCCAATCAAGCCAATTGCAACTAAAGCCAGCAAAAATTTACCAAATGGCTGGTTGACGATTGTTTGAAGAGCGCCTTGGGTATCAGTTGTTTTACCACCCCTGCCAAAAGCTGCCTGTGCTGCCAGTAGTCCAACTATACCGTAAACTACTCCCTTGGAAACATAGCCAAATCGTCCCAGTCGCTCAACCCACAATGAGGCATGGTTTGTCAACTGTTGTGTCATAGTAGTTGGGGAGAAGTATTATATCTATACTTTTAGCAAAATTTACCCACTATTTACATCTACCTCAGGGCAAATTGTCTCTACTAAAGTTTACCCACTATTTACATCTACCCCAGGGCAAATTGTCTAATTTTTTTATAAAAATTCACTATCGTAATACTGCCTTTTAATAGATGTGAGGCTTCTCAAAATAATACTACAGTAGTTATTAAATACAGTATTATTATTTAGTGTTTTTTAATGCTAATTTAGATTAATTATGTCTTTAATAGAAACTTCTTGGAAACACGAATATATAACTACCAATGGGGTAAAACTACACTACGTTACCCAAGGTGAAGGCCCCTTAATATTGATGTTGCATGGGTTTCCTGAGTTTTGGTACTCTTGGCGGCATCAAATACCAGAATTTGCTCAAGATTTTAAAGTCGTTGCCCTTGACTTGCGTGGCTACAACGATAGTGATAAACCAAATGAGCAATCAGCTTATGTAATGGATGAGTTTATCAAAGATATTGAGGGAGTAATTAAAGGATTAGGATACCAAAAATGTGTATTAGTTGGACATGATTGGGGTGGTGCGATCGCTTGGAATTTTGCCTATGCTCACCCCGAAATGTTAGAGCAATTAATTATCCTTAACCTTCCTCATCCTGCCAAATTTGCCCAAGGGTTACGCACTCCCCAACAGTTGCTACGTAGCAATTACATATTCCTTTTTCAACTACCCTGGATACCAGAATTACTTTTACAATCTTCAGACTACCAAGTAATTGAAACAGCTTTTAAAGGTACAGCAGTTAACAAGAGTGCTTTCACCAAAGCGGATCTTGAAGCTTATAAAAATGCTGCTGCAAAACGTGGTGCCCTCACAGCAATGTTGAACTACTACCGTAATATTTTTCAACAGAGAATGCTAAATCCAAATTGGGGCGTTCTAGAAGTGCCAACACTGATGATTTGGGGAGAAAATGACACTGCACTTGGCAAGGAACTAACCTACAATACCGAAGCCTATGTCAGGGACTTTCAAATTAAGTACATACCCAATTGTGGGCATTGGGTACAGCAAGAACAACCTGAATTGGTTAATCAGTATATGCGAGAATTTCTGAGGACTAAAACTAACAGTATTTAGTAGAAAGTATAAATACTTATCAAACTAGCCAAATTATGGCGAGTAGTGCAAGCTCCTAAAAAGATTTAACAGTGATTTAACACTGACAGTTTTTTAGGCATTATCAAGTAAAAATCGCCAAAAATCAGAATTAACGGCATTTGTTAGATTACCTTTATCCCTGTTTCATATCACAACTAAGTTGTCAAGAGATGGATTGACCTCAAGAAGTTTAATGAGATAATAGAGTTGTGAGGGACAGAACGGACGCAACTTGATTATTTAAGGGGGAAAATGTATGAAACTCCAGCTATTAGCGGCCATGGCCTTAGCAACTCCCCTATTTTTCGCTAGCTCGGTTAGAGCCGAAAATCCGCAGGACTTACAAAAGCTGCTTTCAACTGGGGAATGTATCCGGTGTGATCTAGCGGGAGCTAACCTCAGTGGCGCTCATTTAATTGGTGCTGACTTGAGAGACGCGAAGCTCCAAGGAGCCAACCTTGTAGGGGCTAACCTCGAAGGTGCTGACTTAACTGGTGCAAATTTGGCAGGTGCGAACCTAACATCAGCTTATGTCACCAATGTGAATTTGAAGCAAACTAATCTTAACGGAGTAAATTTTACTCGCGCTACAATTCACGATTCTAATGTGTATAAAGCATCAATGAATGATCTCAACCTAACTGATGCTGAAATATTTAACACTGGAATCGGGATTGGTGGAGAAGATGCCCAGATTCCTGATTGGGACTAGGCTGAACTAAGTAGGCAGGTTAAATAAACACAACATCAGAGAAACTGGTTTTTTACCAGTATTAACCTTAAAATCTGCCCATACACTATATAAGAATAAAAAATTAAACCCCTCTGCCTTGTAATGACTTTAGTATGACGAAAGCAGAGGGGATTTCTTATTAAGTTGTGCTGGCCGCTACACACGAAGCAAGGATGTTTCCTTAAGCTGTAAGCGCTATGATTGAGCTTTATTGAACGTCTTATGCATTGGTTGTTATCTGGGCCGTTGAGTATAGAAAAATTAACGGTTAATATTACAGGGTTGCCTGCATCGTTACAAGGTAAGAAGTTGGTGCAGTTGTCAGATTTTCACTACGATGGTTTGCGGCTATCGGAAGAGATGTTAGAAAAAGCGATCGCACTTACTAACGAAGCTGAACCAGATTTAGTTTTATTAACTGGTGACTATGTAACTGACGATCCGACACCGATTCACCAACTGATACTTCGACTCAAACATCTGCAAAGTCGCAGTGGTATCTATGCTGTTCTTGGCAATCACGATATCCATTACAAACACGCAAAAGCAGAAGTTACCGATGCCCTTACTAGCATTGGAATTCACGTCCTTTGGAACGAAATTGCCTATCCATTAGGAAAAGAATTGCCTCTTGTTGGATTGGCAGATAGTTGGTCACGGGAATTTAATCCCGTACCAGTCATGAATCAACTAAACCCCGACATACCCCGCATCGTTTTATCTCACAACCCTGATAGTGCGGAGATACTGCAAACATGGCGAGTTGACTTACAATTATCTGGTCATACTCACGGTGGTCAAATTATGATTCCCGGAATTGGACCTGCAATGTTTTTTTACGAAAAGCTTACAGAAAAAATACCTAGCAAAGTGCGGCGTAGAGTGCCATTTTTGCAAGAAAATATTTCTGTAGTCAAGCATTGGGAATGGGCACAGGGTTTCCATCGGATAGGAAAAAATCAGCTATATGTCAATCGTGGTTTGGGAACTTACCTCCCAGGACGCTTATTTTGCCGCCCAGAAGTTACTATAATCACTCTACGAGGTGACTAAGTAATTCAAATGTCAAAATTCAAGAACGCAATCACAGTAGGTATTCTGGCTAATAAATCACTACAAATTAAAGCTAGTATTTTAGTTAATTAGTTAGTTATATTTGGAGTATATGACATAAATTATTGCAGTTTATCAAGTTACATTTTGATTTTTGGTAAGCTGTAAGCGCTGGTATGAGGAGTATCGGTTGCCTTATGCATTGGTTGTTTACGGGACATTTAAGAGTAGATAAAATCACGGTTAAGATTGCGGAACTTCCAGCATCTTTACAAGGTATAACACTAGTGCAGTTGTCAGATTTTCACTACGATGGTTTGCGGCTGTCGGAAGATATGTTAGAAAAAGCGATCGCACTTACTAACGAAGCTGAACCAGATTTAATTTTATTAACTGGTGACTACGTAACTGACGATCCGACGCCGATTCACCAATTGGCGCTTCGACTCAAACATTTGCAAAGTCGCTGTGGTATCTACGCCGTACTTGGTAATCATGATATCTATTACAGCCACTCAAAAGCAGAAGTTACACAGGCGTTAACTAGCATTGGGGTACATGTGCTTTGGAATGAAATCGCTTATCCATTAGGAAAACAATTACCATTGGTAGGACTAGCTGATTATTGGTCACAGGAATTTTACCCTGCACCAGTCATGAATCAATTAGACTCCGTTACACCCCGCATCGTTTTATCCCATAATCCAGATACAGCTAAGATATTGCAGCAATGGCGCGTAGATTTGCAACTATCTGGTCATACCCACGGTGGTCACATCGTAATTCCAGGCATTGGGCCTTTAGTATTTTATTATAAAAAGCTGCTGAAACAAATTCCCAAAAAATTACGGCGTTGGGTAACATTTTTCCTGGGAGACTGTTCTAAAGTCGTGCGCTATTGGGAGTGGGCGCAAGGGTTTCACAAAGTAGAAGAAAATCAACTATATGTCAATCGTGGTTTAGGAACTTATAAACCAGGACGTTTGTTTTGTCCGCCAGAAGTGACTGTAATTACGTTAGTTAGTCATTAGTCATTAGTCATTAGTCTAAATAACAAAGGACAAATGACAAAGGACAAAAATGCATAACACTCAAAGCAGAAACCGCCTGAAGCTACGATGGATAAATATCAGCAGCTTGGGGCGGTTTCTCGAAGATCAAAGAATTCAGAAGTAATTAACTCAAACTAAGGTGGACAGCATTGGCGTAGGCGTAGCCCGTCGTAGACATCGCTATACTCAGAATTGCACATCCTAACATTCAAACTAGGCAGGCATTTTCTGGCAGTGCGTTTTAAAACCTCCAAAACAACTCATTGAACTTCAAGCGAGAATACATTCAATGGATGCCACAACCAAGCATAGCGATCGCGAGAATATTAGAGCAGGAGGTACAGGCTCTAACTTGAAAGTTTTTCTTTAACTCTTAACCTGTTTGTACCTTGCTCTTAATCTAGCATCATGTTTCTTTAGCTACAAGACACCTTTACTAAACTTGAGTACCATTTACTTTTCGCAACAATTCAGAAATTTTTCTTAAAAATATTCCCACTTGTTAGATGTTGGTGTTAATACCAGCATTATCAAGTGGGCTGATTCAGAAGTCGTTATTGAGCAGAACCGCCTGTAGTAGTATCATCTGCGGTAGAAGAACCGCTATTAGATGTACTGTTTGACTGGTCTACTCCTTGAGGTGGAGTGGTTTTAGAGGTATCATTTTTTGCAGATGGAACCACAGTATTACTAGAAGTACCACCCTCGTTCTGCGAATTCGGAGTATTACTACTTGGACTTTGTGTAACTTTCGGTGTTGGCTGAGTTACAGAAGGCGCTTTTTCTGCGGTAGGCTGCTGGGGTGGAATAGTAATGTTAATATCCGGTTGGCGAGGTGCAGATGGAGGTGTAACCTGCTGTTGTGGAACAGGAACAGCAACAGGAACAGGTACTTCCCTAGTTCTTTCGATTATCGTCGTTTTTGTTTGTGGAGAAGCACTAGGAGTTGGACTACTACTTGGTACAGGAACTGCGACCGGCACAATATTGTCAACGGCTGCGTTATTCTGCTGGTTGAAGTACCAGACGCCACCTATAACCAAACCAAGCAGGGAAGTGATGATAATACCCAACAGCAAACCACCACTAGCATTGTTTTCATCACGCTGGGCTAAATCTGCTTGCTGGTAGCTACGCTCAGTATTTCGACCTTGTACGTAACCGTTGGTGTAAGAGTTGGGATTAGCTGTGTTGTTCTTGACTGTTTCAGTGGTTCGTGTCAAGTCAGTGTGAGTATTACCATTAATATCAGTGTAAGATTCTTGCTTGATTTCACTGTTTTTGATTTCGCGTTCGTTGGGAATAGACATAGCTGTTGATTTCGCTCCTCGATATGATTTTGACAAACTAAAGTTTTGTAATGAACAAGAGGTTTTAATGAGCTTAAAAATTTATGTTGCTGATAAATATTGAGTTTTATTTGCTACTCAACTGTTGGTAACTATCAGAATAACCTCTGAGATTAAACAAGTGGCTCTATCTCCAGGAAGTTAATACTTAATCTAAAGAAAGATTATCCCAAAGATAGATGTTATTAAACTGTTAGGTGATGTGTTGATGAAAAATCTAGTAATTTGCTTCAGTTATCTAAATTTTTAATCAACTTGAATAGATTATGCTTATAGGTTATTTATAAAAGAATGACAGCCTTACTGATGGGAAATAGGGTAATATTTTTATCTCCACTGCCACTAGCCAGCGTCTTACCATCTGGGCTAAAGGCAACAGAATAAACCGCATCTTCAGATCCTGAAAAAGTACAGAGTTCATTGCCTGTATCTACTTGCCATAGCTTGATCGTTTTGTCTTTACTGCTGCTAGCTATAATTTTGCCATTGGGGCTAAAAGCAACAGAACAAACATGATCAGAATGCCCAGTTAGTGTACAGAGTTCTTCACCACTTTCGACATGCCATAGCTTAATTGTCTTGTCCCAACTACCGCTTGCTAAAGTCTTGCCATTTGGGCTGAAAGTTACAGATTTTACCCCTCCAAACCAATCAGAATGCCCTGTCAGAGTTAGGACCTTCTGTTTAGCCAAATGCCAAATCTTGATGGTTTTGTCATTACTGCCACTGGCTAAAGTTTTTCCATCTGGGCTGAAAGCAACGGAGAAAACGTCATCTGAATGCCCTTTGAGTGTGTGTATTTTCTTTCCTGTCTCTATTGACCAAAGTTGGATCGTCTTGTCTTTACTGCCACTAGCTAAAGTTTTTCCATCCGCGCTAAAGGCAACAGAGTAAACCTTTTCTTCATGTCCTATGAAGGTACAGATTTCATTCCCTGTTATAACTTCCCACAATTTAATAGTTTTGTCATCACTAGCACTGGCTAGAATCTTACCATTAGGACTAAAAGCAACAGAATTTACCCCTCCAGACCATGAAGACTCTCCATGTCCCTTGAGGGTGCGTGGTTCCTGGTTAGTTAAATGCCAAATTTTTATGGTTTTGTCATCACTACCACTAGCGAAAGTCTGCCCATCTGGACTGAAGACGACAGACATTACCTTATTTGAATGACCTTTGAGAGTGCGTACAGATATTAAATCTTGCATATTCAAGAATACTAAATAAATCAGCAGTAAATCTGAATACACTTAGTATTCCCAAGCACAAATATTATCTAACTCAAGATATGGTGTCGCCGTCTGAAGCGTCTTAAACTATATTCGCTTTTTATCTCCAACGCCGATTTAGCCGTAATATCTTTTTAATTCTCTGACAAAATCTTTCTAGTAGAGGTCTAGGTTTGGATACATATCTAGGCGATCGCACTCTCCGTGCAGCACCCGGATTCCTTAACTCTTCTTCTATTTGTGCAGCTTTATTTAAATCGGAAGCGGCTCTATATTCGTATCCCAGTTGTGAGCAAACTAACCCACGATATTTATACGCCTCAACATAGTGAGGATTTAGACGAATTGCATGGGTAAAATCTGCGATCGCATCCTCATACCTTCCTTCTGTAGCATTCTCTACCCCTAAACTATAGAAAGTTTCAGCATCCCAACGATTGACAGATATTTTGGTGGGATTTTTAGGCGAAGATGAAGATGGATTTTCAGGAATAGGAGCCTCAGATGGACTTTCTGATTTGAGCTTATTGTAAGCTGCGTTGATTGATTTGATTTTTTCCTCAGCTTCCTGTTTTTGCTTTTGCTCAAGAAAGCGATCGGGATGCCAAATTTTCACCAGTTGACGGTAAGCTCGTTTTACTTGTGCTTGTGATGCACCCGGTTCCAACCCAAGAATTTCATAAGCATGATTGAGATCGAGGTCATCGCGCATACTGAAAAAATCGGCAACTATAACTATATAGATATATGTTAACTATTCCCCTAAATCTCCTCCAATCAACTCAAACGCCCCATTCTGGTTATCACTGGGATGGTAGTAGTCGCCGCTTCTTTGAAGGCTGGTATTACCGCATCACTTTGCCGGAAATTGGGCAAACATTCGCCTTTATGTACTCCATCGAAGATCCCATCGGCGGTAAACCCCACAGTGGCGGTGCAGCCCAAATCCTCGGCCCAGATGATGAGTATTTATGGCGTACTTTTCCTGATGTGAATAAATTTTGGGGTAGTCGAGATGTTTTGGGTTTAGGTCATTGGGGTAAAACAGA
This sequence comes from Nostoc sp. FACHB-888, assembly GCF_014696655.1. Taxonomy (NCBI): domain Bacteria; kingdom Bacillati; phylum Cyanobacteriota; class Cyanophyceae; order Nostocales; family Nostocaceae; genus Nostoc; species Nostoc sp. FACHB-888. The sequence continues at coordinate 57,790 of NZ_JACJQM010000003.1, forward strand.
TTTGCAAATTTCTCCTCTATACTTGCTCCCAGCAGAGTTTGAGCATCATGTTCAAGAGGGATATCAAGCTACAGCAACCTTGAATCAGGGGATTATCTGCGATCGCGCCACCAATAATTATTGCCGTTGGCAGTATGAAATTCAACCAATATACGGTTGGGGTAATAAAAATAGTATTCAGCAATCAACCGCAGGCTGGCTCTCATTCTCACAGATTTTTGAACCCGGATGGCAGATTTTGATGGCTCACGGTTTAGCCAGTGGAAAGATTGACTGGAATGGCAAAATCTACGAATTCACCAACGCCCCAGCCTACGGCGAGAAAAATTGGGGTGGTGCTTTTCCTCAAAAATGGTTTTGGATAAATTGTAATTGCTTTGAGGGCGAACCCGACTTAGCATTAACTGCTGGCGGTGGACGGCGTGGTGTGCTGTGGTGGATGGAATCTGTAGCGATGATTGGGTTGCACTATCAAGGCAAGTTTTATGAATTCGTTCCCTGGAATTCACAAGTAGACTGGCAAATTCAGCCTTGGGGTAGATGGCAAATGAAAGCTACCAACTCAAATTATGAAATTGAATTGACAGGAACTACAGATTTACCTGGTACACCTCTGCGTGCGCCTACAGAGGATGGTTTAAGATACTGTTGCCGAGACACCATGCAAGGAAACTTAAATTTAGAGTTACGAGAACTAAATGGGAGAAAATCTAAAATAATTCTCAAAGCAGAAAGTTTTCTTTGTGGCTTAGAAGTAGGTGGCGGCTCTTGGGATAATTTTTGGCAGTCTCGCTAAAACTACTGCTATAATTATATATGCTTCATAGTTGGGGTTGTAGCTCAGTTGGATAGAGCGGACGCCTCCTAAGCGTCAGGTCGTGCGTTCGAATCGCACCAGTCCCGTAAAGAAATAAATTTCTATGACTTTGATTAATAGCAGGTTGTAGGAATTTTATTTTTTACTGTAGTAACTGAAAAACAGTAAAAATATCTTATAGATAATTTTTCTACATCACGTCATTTTGCAAATGCGAATACTTTTAGGTGAAATAACAGTAAAAGCTCCTAATAATTCATTTGTATAGCGTTGATAAAGCAAGCTTTCAACTACCGAGTAAGACTAACTTAGTTAATAACCTTCCTAAGAGGATGTTTGAAAAGTTCTCATCTTGGTAGCAAAACGTTTTAGATCCCCCTAAATCCCCCTTAAAAAGGGGGACTCTGATTCCGGTTCCCCCCTTTTTAAGGGGGGTTAGGGGGGAGCAATAAGTGCCTAAAATCACAGCCAACCACTTTTCAAACAACCTCTAAAGACTGAGGGGGTTTTATTTATATTTTGTCCGTAGGCAGACGAGATCGATACGTGAAATCAGTAATGTTTATTTGCTCCCACTAAAGGGCTTGTGTAGATTTCATCTTACCTAGTTCAAGGGATATTTTTTTGTGAGTATTGGTTAAGCAGTAATTATGCGTTAGCAAATAGGTCGTCGGAGTACAAATGTTGAAGATTGGCGTGGAATGAAAATTTCCGCACCTGTCGTGGGTGGAGGTGTTGGATAAACACTGATATCGCTACTGGTTTTATTATTGGGTGGTGATCCCAGTGGACTTTGGCAACAAGATTCCCTACTAAGTGATAGCCCGATAACTGAGTCACCTCAAACAACAGGCTCAAAGGGTTCGTTGGTTTAAACGAGGTATCCAAACGGCCGAACCTCAGCAATGTAGTACTTTCGCCAATACCAATTTCTAACAGATTTATTAAACAATTTTTAGAAGAACAATAAAAACATGGATAACAAGAACAAAGTTGATAGTACTAAAAATAATTTGGTTCAGGATACAAAAGGTACTGAAACTGATATCGTTTTATCCTCTGGTGAACCCAAAGAGATAACTAAAACAATTGATATAGATGGTCACCGTCCAGTTGATCCAAGTAACATTCAAATTCAGGAAATAATTAATATAGATGGTCAACGTCCAATTGTGAAAGATGAAAATAATTACGTTCAAACAATTGATATAGATGGTCAACGCCCGATCGCCAAGAGCGTTTTTCAAGAGCATGACACGCTAAACGTAGACGGCAAACGTCCAATTGATCCTAGTGATTTAGAGGCTGAAGCTATTCTTGATATAGATGGTCAACGTCCGATCGCTAAGAGTAATTTTCAAGTTCAAGATACTCTAGAGATAGATGGTAGCCGCCCCATAGTTTCAGATAACACTGTTGATTCGCAAATACCAACAGACTACGTAGACTAAAATCACGGACTGACTTGACACTATAAAAAGGTGAAGATAAAAGAAAGGGATGCCTTGTCCGTCTTACGACGAGGTAGTTCACATTCCCGCTTCGCTCTCAAAACTCTATTTTTATGCGATCGAATAAAGTCGAAACGATAGTATATTTAAATTACAGCTTGGAACCCTTATTAAATCGTTCGGCTTTTTTCTAACTCAATTTAAAATAGGCGAACCGTGAGTTATCAGCGACTCATTGCAAAAATCTGTTCAGCCGTTAAGGGAATGTTCGGAAACAATCTAGAACGCTATCACCTACCAGAACACAAGGCGTGATCGCATTTTAACGGTTCGCACTCTTCATTGCATCTGCGATCGCATCTAAAATTCACGTTATTTTACGAATGCGAATACTTTTAGATGAAATAACAGTAAAAGCTCCTAATAATTCATCTGCGTGTTTATTAATGGCATTGGTAATAATTTCTGCCTTATCATTTGGAGATAAACCAAATAACCGAATTAATACCACACCTGCTGCAATTCTACGCAAACGGAAAACTAACTCACCAAAATCTTTATCTGATGTCAATAAAATTGCACCTTCATTATTAGCCAAGTTCAAAACTTCATCGTCAGGAATTCCTGGTTCCATTTCCACAACATACAAAACTTCGTGACCATCAAGCCGCAGATGTTCAACGATTTGACAATCTAAATTTTCGTCCCCTAAAAACTTCAAGAAGCTTTCTCAATCGTTGGATAAATGACATCACACCGCAAAGCTTGAGCCGCAAATGCCAAAGCTGCTTTAATTCCTTCATCGCTAAGTCGCGGATGCGCTTCGAGTATTTGCTGAGGTGTTTCACCCGCAGCAAGTTTTTCAAGAATTAACTCAACTGTAATACGAGTTCCTGAAATGACAGGTTTGCCCATCATTATTTTTGGATCGGATACGATTTTTTGCATGAATTAAGATTATTTTGATAGATGATTAATATATATAACGCGATACGCCGTTCGTACGCGGGGGATTTCATACTATTGTCTAACTTATTTTATAGGAAATTTCATATAAAATGGACGATGACGAGGATATTATAGAAATTCCTTTACGGCCTCTGGTTTGGATGGGAGACTCTCTCAAAAATATCCGCTTGTTTCCTGTTGATGTGCGTGCATCAGTAGGCTATGCGCTGCAATTGGTGCAAGCGGGGGAAACACCAATGGATGCCAAACCTTTTAAAGGGGTTGGAAGCGGCGTGTATGAAATCGTCAAACGCTACGATACCGATACTTACAGGGCAGTCTATGCGGTAAAGATTGGAGAGAAAATCTATGTTCTGCAAGCTTTTCAGAAGAAATCAAAGCAGGGGATTAAAACCCCACAGGCTGATGTTGACCTGATTAAACAACCCTATAAGGACGCAGTGGTAAGGGAGAAACAACAATGACACAGGAACCCGTTTTTGAAGAAAGCAGTGGCAACGTATTTGCTGATCTCGGTTTAGAGGATGCCTCGGAACTTTTTATGCGAGGAAAGATTGGGATTCAGGTACTGCGCCTCCTTTCTCAACGCAACCTGAAACAGCGCGAAATCAGCGAACTTCTTGGCATTCCCCAGCCAGAAGTATCTCATTTGATGAAAGGAGAGTTTCAACGGTTCAGCGAGGGCAAACTCCTCATTTTCCTCAAGCGGCTCGATACGGAAATCACCTTACATCTTCGCCCTCGTAATGGGCCGGGTCAATCTGCTGAAACTGTTATATCGCTATAGGACAGAATGGAAGCCTGTTGGATCTGAATTTAGAGCAAAACAAGATTTATTAAAAAGCAGCTTGCAGGTAACTCTATTTCAAACACAGAGACTTACTCATGCAAAAAGTCTATTGAGTTAAGCCAGCGATCGCTCTTAAAATTGGAGGAGCGATCGCGCATCAAACTAGTAGCAAAAAGACGACTAGAATAAATTTCTTCCTTGCTAATCAGCGACTCATTGCAATCTGAATGAGAACAAAATCTCCATCACCTACCAGAACACAAGGCGCGATCGCCCCTGGCGTTGGCGGAGCCAGACGCTCGCGGACTCGCTAACGCTGTGCTATCGCTCTTCATTACCTTCTGATTAGTCTGCAAATAATCATGTAGCAAATTGCAACCTCGTGCCAGCAATTTTTCCAACTCGATATCTGCCAAATTCCGAAAAATCACTGTACCATTACCACTACCCGCAGCCAGAGTCTTACCGTCATTACTGAAACTGACGCTGGTTAACTCTTGCTTATCGCCTTTCAAAGCAATCAGCAATGTCCCTTCTCGGTTCCAAATTCTTACTTTGTCATCACTGCTAGCTGCTAGAGTCTTGCCATCGGGGCTAAAACTCACACTGATGAAACTATCACCATCGCCCGCAAGATTATTTAGCAGATTCCCGTCTCGGTTCCAAATCTTCACGGTGCTATCAATACTAGCTGAAGCGATCGCCTGACCATCAGGTGACCAAGCAACCCCATTTACTCGGCGGCTATGACCATTTAAGCTGTATAGTAATTTACCCTCTATCCAGATTTTCACCGTTTTGTCATCACTGGCTGAGGCTAGCAACTTACCATCTGGGCTAAAACTTACCCAATTCACTGCATCTTCATGCCCTTGCAAGGTGTTGAGCAGTTTACCGTCTCGACTCCAAAGCTTTACTGTTTTATCTTTACTAGCCGAAGCAATTACTTGACTATTAGGCGACCAAGCTACACTCAAGACGGTACTAGTATGGCCTTGTAAGGTATTGATTAGTTTACCGTCACCACTCCAAAGCTTCACCGTTTTATCTTTACTAGCCGAGGCAATTACTTGACCATCTGGACTGAAACTAACGCCCCAAACTTGACCTTCATGCCCCGTGAATGTACGCAGTAATTTACCGTCTCGATTGAAAAGTTTTACAGTTTTGTCTCGATTTGCTGCTGCCAACGTGTGATCGTCTGGGCTAAAACTGATGCTAGTTACCCAGTCATTGTTATCGGCTTTGGGCTTTCGTAGTAACACACCGTCCAAATGCCAAAGTTTAATAGTTTTATCCCGACTTGCAGAAGCCAGGGTGTGATCGTCTGGGCTGAAACTGACGCTATTAACCCAATTATTATGTCCCTTCAGGGTTGCGAGCAACACACCTTCAAAACTCCAAAGTTTGATTGTCTCGTCGGTACTTGCAGAAGCGATCATGTTACCATCACGGCTAAAGCTGACGCTGGTAACTCCAGCACTATGCCCCGATAAAGTTCGCAGTAGCTTACCCTCTAAATTCCACAGTTTAATTGTCTGGTCTAAACTAGCAGAAGCAATAGTTTTCTCATCGGGCGACCAAGCGACACTTAAGACTGCATCATCATGTAAGAGCAAGGTTTTAAGCAGTTGACCATCTCGATTCCATAATTTCACCGTTTTGTCAGCACTCCCGGAAGCAATGGTCTGTCCATCGGTTGACCAAGCGACACTTAAGACTGCACCATCATGTAAGAGCAAGGTTTTGAGCAGCTTACCATCCCGATTCCACAGTTTTACTGTTTTGTCTGTACTCGCCGAGGCAATAATCTGACTATCTGGGCTGAAACTGACACTATTCACTACACCCTGATGCCCTAATAGAGTAGCAAGCAGTTGACCCTCTCGACTCCAAAGTTTCACCGTTTTATCTTGACTGGCGGAAGCAATCATTTGACTATCTGGGCTGAAACTGACGTTATTAACTACATCTTCATGCCCAGATAATGTGTTGACCAATCTACCATCAAGATGCCAGAGTTTGATTGTAGTATCAGCACTGGCTGAGGCAATTAAAGAGCGATCAAGGCTAAATGTAAAACTATTTACCCCAGATATATGCCCATCCAAGCGGTTATATTCTCTTAACCCAGAAACTGCTTGATAAAGCGCCGTCTGTACTTGCTCTCTGGTATTGGAATCTACCCAGACTGTTTGTTGTAATTTTTTCCCCGCCCTTAAACCTTCTTTTAAAGCATCAATACCTTTTTGTGATGCGAATAGAGCTTCACTAGATGCGCTGAGGGTTTTAATTTCGCTATCTACTGCTGTCACTATGGAAACACTTAATCCCAATATGGCGAGAACAGAAGCAGTCAGGGCAATTTTTAAGGAACGATTTAATTGAGCTTCACTAAGCCTTTGTTTCTTTTGACTTTCTGCAAGTTTAGCTGTTAATTCTTTTTCTTTGAGTTCAACTCGTAATTGCTCAATTTCTAACTGACTCAATTCTTCGCGCTTGTGTAACTCCCGTAATTCTGTTAATAAATCCAAACCCTGTTGGGGATGAGGATCTACCAATTTGGATCGCTGCTCATTTTGGCTAAGTTCACTCTTAAGCCGTTCAATCTCAGCTTGACTCTGTTCTACTTTGTAGCGTAGTTGGTTAAGTTGTACCTGTAAGCTCGATTCTTGTTGTTGCAGGTAGCGAATCAAGTCTACTAAATAATCGTGAATCAGCTGATAGCGTTCTGGTACATCAGGGAATAGTACTACTAAACCAGAGCTAACTAAAATTTCTAATACTAACTCTAATTTACTAGCATCTTCTAATTCTGCTAGCTGCACCGCTAACTCAGCACGAGTTTTAAAAGGTCGGTTGTTACTTTCATCTGTTAATAAGTATAAGATGAGTAACGCGGCTCGTTCATTTTCTGGGCCGCAGTCTTTAATCAGTTCCTTAAGATATCGCTCGATAAGTTTGTTGGGTCTATATGGCTGATATTCTTCTAGTGTAGTAATTCGTTCATCTTGAATTTGCGCTCCTACAACTTGCAATTCAATGGGGCGGACTTCTCCAAATCCTGTGGATAAATCTTCGATTAAGGCATCAATTAAAGCAGGCTCTAAATTAAACTGCGATCGCTCTGTCAATTTTCGGATAATTGCTTTAGCATATTCTGGCGAAAAATTATTTAACTGGTAGCGAATATGTTTGTCAAGAATATTATTATTAATCGCTTCTAATGCTGAAATATGTTTAAAATCTAATAAACGATGTAAATAATCTTCTCGCAAAGTAAAGATAACTTTAACAAAGGGGATATTCAGGCAGTCGCTAATAAATTTATCAAACTCTTGCTTTTGATTGCGATCGCTATAACCAAAGAAAAATTCTTCAAATTGGTCAAAAATTAAAACTGTGATCAGATGGTTATCAGCATTTTCTTTGAGTTGCTGTAAAATTCTGAGGATGGTAATAGGTGTAACAGAGTAGGGCAAAGCTTCCGATTCAATAGCTGCTTCTGCCATGATGTCAGCATATATGGCAAGGGACGCGTCACTAGACATCGCCTCATCTAAAGATTTCCCTAGTTCCCGCGCCCAATCGGTGTAAACTTGCAGCACCACAGGTATAGCTATTTGATCGCCAACGGCTCGATTTTGCAGTGCTGGAACTAAGCCCGCAGTTACAATAGAACTCTTACCCACCCCTGATTGACCGTGAATCACCGTCAATTTTTGATCGGCGCGGCTAATTCTCCCAATTAAGTTATTAATATCACGCTCTCGACCGGAAGCCGCAATTTCTAAAGCAACGCTGCTACTCCCAGAAGATGACATCAATGCTGGGTTTGTCACCTGTCTTTGCGGTTGCAAACGCCCTGCACCGATAAAAGCTCGAAAACCATACTGTTGCTCAACAGAACGCCGTTTTTGTCGAATGTAATAGGCTTCCAGATATCGCCCTTCTTCAAAATAGAGCGATCGCAGTGTCCGCAATAAGCGAATATAACGATGGGCATCGTATTGATGGGCACTGCTTTCTAAGGCTGCTGGTAGTTCTTTTGTCGCTTTGTCTAAGTATTCACGAGCTACTTCTAACTCACCTAAATTTCGCTGTGCTTTCGCTAAAACTAAATAGTAAATTTGCCCCAACAGTAACGGAAATAAGCAGTTATAAGGGTCATTGTGCTTTTGCGACTCACCTAATTTCAGCAGTGATACGTGTGCTAATATACTTGCCTGTACCCACCGCGACTGCTGCACAGCCACTTGCGCCAGAAAACCGTAGTCACAAGCTAATTGGATTTGACTACCATAAGTTTGATGTAACTCCAAAGACTTTTGAGCAACAGTTTGCAACTCTTCCCACTCTTGGAGATATTGCAAAACCTCTGCAAGTTGACCAATAAATCCAGCAACTACATCTGAACGCCCAGCCACCTGCAAGATATTCAAGCACTGCTGAAAATAAGATTTAGCTGTGTACCAATGGCGACGGTTTTCTGTTTGATTTTGCTCTGCCAAACGGCAATAACACAACCCAATATAAAATAGCAAAACTCCTTCTCGCAGAAGTAGCAAAGATGGGGGAGATGGAGGAGATGGCGAAGAAAATACTTCCTGATCTCTCCCTGCTCCCCCATTCCCTCTTTCTTCTAACTTTTGCCAAACTTGCAAGCTTTGCTGAAAATGGTTTAAAGCTGTATTGATGCGATCGCTAATATAATTATCTAGACCAAAAACAAATTCTAAACTAGCGTGTAGTTCTGGCTCTAAGGTAATACCACGATTGTGCAACTCTCTAATGGCAAAGTGGAGTTCATAGCTATGTTCCCAGACTTGCTCCACAGTGAAATAATGCTTTGCGATTTGAGGAGCTTGATGTTGTGCAGCATCGGTTGGTAACACCGTAGCAAATAGAGAGTCAGTTTCCTGTTGCAATTTTTGCAACAATGAATGAGTTGTCATTTCAAACCGAATCGGTGTCGCCGCCCAACTAGCAAAATCTGGTGCTAAACGCACTATTTTTTGCAACACTTCCTCATTCACCCACACAATCATCGGAAATGGGTGGCGTTTACGAAATTCATCACGTATATGATTGATAGACCTAAGTAGATCATCAAGTCCATCTACTGACTCTAAACCCAAAATCATCAACGCTAATGGCGGATTATCTTCCGTTAGCAGTTGTAAATGAATACTTGTGTAAAGGCTTCTAGCATTATGCGACAGAACTACCTTTTCAATTCGGTGTACTCCTGAAGAGATTTCTTCGAGTCGTTGCAGCATTCGCTCTTGCAAAACTCGATAATTGCAGCACACCAAAACCAAAGAGAATTGACCGCTAGAGAGGGCAATTGCTCTCCCCAAACTCCGCAAAGCACGCTCGTTAGCTGCTCTTATATCTGCTTGTGGGTGTCCTTCAACCATGATTTGAATTTTTCTGTCTCTGCTAAAACTGGGTTGACGGCAAACCAGGCTCCCTGATGATCGCGGTATTCAAATATAAATAAACTTCGCAATAGAGTGTGGTATTGGATATCACCTCTAACTCTCTGCTGTTGCACCACCTGAAAGATTAGTTCCCACTCATGAGGGTCGATAGCGTTAGCTCGGTAATCCCTCTGTCTTTGAATCACCAATTCGACACACTCCCGCTCAAAGGGTGGATCTTGTTCTCGCAGACAGTCAAACAGTAAACCTAGCAAGTCGCGTACATGACCACCACTAATCAAGCACAATCGATCTAAGGTTTCCTGACTATCAAACACTTCTGTAATTAAGCCTAACCGATCGCTAGGCAAAATGTCTGGAAAAGCTCTAGCTAGCACCATTTGCTGCATCATTGCTAGCCCTTGGGTGAAAATCTCCCCAGAGCGCAAACGTACAGGTATCATCGGTAACATTTTTGGTGCAACTCCTCCCCCCAAACGATGCTGAAGTTCGGCGCTATCGTTGGAGAAAGTCAGAGCTAGAGGAATAGTGTAGACTACATGACAATTAAGTTTGCGTAACTGTTCACCACGCTGAATAAATAAGTATTCTGGCAGCGATCGCCCCGATGGTAAAGGCCGAATTGCCACTCTATCCAAGTTATCAACAATGACTACCAGTCCTTTTTTACCCCTGGCTTTCAGTTCTTTGTTGGCACGTTCTAGCAATTCTTGATTAATTGACTGTAAAATATTTGCTGTTCGCGGTTCTAGATAATCTCTTAACCGCCGCCGCAACTGGGGACTTTCTTTAGTTTTAGCTGTAATTTTGGCAATCCCCACAGACAACTCTGCTTCTACCCCAAGATCAATTGGCGTTTGCAGAAAATCTACAAGTTCACCAAATAACTTGGTAAAGTAAGTAGGTTTGAGCCTAATTTTCATTGCTTCTAGGCTTTCACTCACCTGTCCTGCGATCGCTAACAAAATATCAGTCACATCCACATCTGCCATTTCTAAGACATGGGTAGACTCAAAGTAAACTACATGAAATTGCTGCACTTCCAACTCAGCTTTGAGCCGCAACAACTCCGTTGATTTTCCACAGCCAAGATGTCCTGTAAATAGCTGACAAGTTGGTACATCCGGCGATATTCGAGCGATCGTGCGCTGTAAAGCCTCAATGATTTTACCACCCCGCACCGCAGCAAAATCGATATAGTACCTGCGATCGCTGGCATTTCCTATGATTAGAGGTCTGCTCGGATTGCAAGCCTGATAAAATCTTTCTAAATCTAGGAGCATAAAACTAATCGAGTTCACTCAGGAATAGGGATGACAAAATATATTGGCTAAATATTGGTTTTAGGGAATTGATCCCTTAATTTAAGTACATTTCACCCAAACTACTAACTAAACTAGCAGCATTTCGGATAATTGTTCATGTATAGGTTAGATGTAGCACATTGCAATGCTGATATTTAATTTTAAGTAGGCAGAAATACTACTATAAGTACAATTAGAAAAAGTATCTAGTATTTAATAAGCTACTCTTATGAATATTAAAAATATCCAATACAAAAAAAGGTACTGTTGAGTACAATTTTGTAGTGAACTTGAATATATAGCGGTTCTCAAAAAACTTCCAAAAAAAATACTCAACTACTTCTTGTGGGGTGGGCGTCTCTCCATTGGTGTCAAGTTAAGAAATAAAAGGATTGATCTGGGTAGAGGCAATATCTGTGAGTCGGCTTTGATATTCCAATTAGTTGGGTGCGATCGCTTTGAATGGTCAAATTATTTGAGTGCGTAGGCGTAGCCCGTCGTAGACATCGCAACCCTTAAAATAACATTCACTCATTCACGAGTATAAATCTAAAATACTTAGCGTTTATACTCTGCTGCGTGGTGTTCGCATAGCCACAGGTAATGTCCCTCTGGAGTCAAGACGTTCTTTAAGCCACCCCAGTGCTGCTGGGGATCTTCTTCTTCTAAAAGTTGACGCAAGGCACGCAAAGCAGCACCATCGGCGCGTTCTGGATCTAAATCTTCACCTCTAGCAATTTTGTCTGCTAATTCTAAATCTTCAGATTCTTTGAGTTCAGGTAATTTTGCTGCTAGTTCTTTAAATAGTTCTAAGTCATTTTTAAATAGCGTTTCATATTCTTTGGGGTCTACCACACCCAGCCAAGGGCCAATTATCGGTGCAGCATATTTTAAGACTTTGAATAAGTTACCAATATAAGGTGCAGTTACTCTCAACCATTTGGCAGGTTCATTTATTTCATATAAACCGCCTTCTTGGGTGGGATGCCAACAGCCTGGTGCTTGGCAATAGAGTTGTAAATCTAATTTCTGTCCAGTTAGATTCTTTTGCCAAGCTTTATCGCCACGGGGACGCAGAACAAAGACATTGGGACAACGAGAATCGATTTTTGCTTGTTCGCGGCGGAATGCATTGGTAAATTCCCGCTGCATAAATTCCCTGATATTGTTGAGTTGATCAAGAATTGCTTCCTGTCCACCAACAACTGTGTCAACAACTGTTTTTTCTAACTGGTCAATACGTGACAGCACTTTATCCTCTGTACGCCAATCCAATCCGAAAAGTAGAGATGACACTGCAACACTTTCAAAACTTTCCTGGCATTGCATATCTATAATTGGTGGATGTCTAGTAATAGCTTTCTCTAAATTTGCATAGTTGAAAAGGTGAATACATGCTTCCCCTCTGTGACCAGGACAGGGAATAAAACGTTGAATCTGCAATCCAGGAAACCTCGCCAGAGTTAGCTCAATACCATCTTTGAGCAATGCAAAGAAATTCTGGGGGTATGCTCCTCGGACTGTTAATTGCAAATAGCGATCGCTTTTAACAGCTTCCACTAATGCTAAATGTTCCTGCTCATAAGCAAATAAGACACCGTTACGCCAATGAATGCCAGTTGTGAAGCGGTGTTGACGCGCAATAAACCAAGTGGGAATACCGGCAGGAATGGTATTGAGTTGAAATTTCATCGAAATTTCGTTGCACTCGCCTGTTTGTTTAATTTGCTGCCATTTGTGTTCATAATTAGGCGGGTCGAAAGGCAAACGTTCCACAACCAGACTGAGATCCTGGCTTTCGGGAATGGGGTAGGAAAGGTCAAAACGCTCCATCAGGCGCAGGAAGTGGTCGCGCATATATCGCTCTAAGTCGTGCCATAGTCGATCCATTTCCTGACGGCTAAAAATACCACAACGCTTGATTACGTCTTCGCTTTCCAAAACTTTGCTGATATATTCAGTTACCCACTGGGGCTTGAGGATAACGATATCGTTAAGTTCTTCGTTGTCTTGGAAGTAGAGAATTTCGCCTAATTCATGCAGCCATCGCGCCAGCACTTCCTTGCTTATATCAGCAACTTGGAACTCAGCCATGATGTCCCACAATTGTTGCGGTGTGATTTGTTTTTTTGGCTGAGTGCGGATGGCATTGGCAGCATTTAGCCAGGTGGTAGGCCAGATTTCACCCATCAAGGGCAAATTAGCGGCTGATTCTGCGACTCTTTGCCGCAATTCTTCAATGCCATTGCTGCTTTTAGAGCTAATTTTACAATGTTCGATAATCTGGGGGTATTTGCGGCGTAACTCAGTTAGGGGAAGATCGGCATCTCGCTCATCGATGTGGGTGGCGACGAGTAAAATCGGAGATTCCGGGGCTAAGGCTTTGATAGTATCTAGCCAGTAGTAGAGTTTACCTTGCTCAAATCCCAGTCGGGCATTCCAGGCGAGTAAAAATAGAGAGCGGTTTGTGAGGAAGAATTGATGGGTAGCGTGATAGATTTCCTGTCCCCCAAAGTCCCAGGTGTTCAGCTGCATGGTGACAGCTTGCGTGGGATGGGTTAATTCCAGGGATTTAATTTCAATACCGTGGGTGGTGGATTCCTGGGTGTCGAACTCTTCACCGCGCAATGCTCTTAATAAGGATGTTTTACCCACACCTCCTTCACCGACGACTAGCAGTTTAGAAATCCACTGCCGTTGACTGCCCTCTAACCTTTCTCGCAGATATGTTAAAACCGCCTGTGTTCCCTGCTCGACAATTTCAGGTGGTGGCGAGGTTAATGGATTGTTAGAGAGGTATAGCGTTGTCAGGCTGGAGAGTTGGCTGATTTCTGGCGGCAGGCTGCTGAGTTGATTGTCATTGAGGTATAGCACCGTTGCCTTTTTCCTGGCAGCTTTTTCAATAACTTGTAACAGTTCTTCGTTTGTCACCTGCAAACCTCACCAACTTTGTAGCGATATTTACTAAGGTAGTATATCGCAACTAAGCATTAGAGACTGGATTAGTGTGTTCATGTGCATAAAAACGGCTGTAATGTTTAAATTAGCTGAGTGCGTAGGCGTAGCCCGTCGTAGACATCGCTAACCTCGCAACAACATTCACTTATTGACGAATATAAAAGGTTCATTCACGAATATAAAAGGTTCGTCGGCGAATATAAAAGGTTCATTCACGAATATAAAAGGCTCGTCGGCGAATATAAAAGGTTCATTCACGAATATAAAAGGTTCGTCGGCGAATATAAAAGGTTCATTCACGAATATAAAAGGTTCGTCGGCGAATGTAAAAGGTTCATTTACGGAGTTCAAAGGGTGCGCTACGCTTTCGCGCTAACACACCCGAAGACTGCGATCGCTTTATAATAGCGATGTCTACGACAGGCTACGCCTACGCAGTTCTAAAACAAATCCATAAGTACTTATCCCAATTCTCTTGATGGAGAAACGGTTTCGTTAGTTTGAGAAGATGGTTTACTCAAGAAGAAATTCCAGATTCTTTGAATAGCTATTATTAGAAAACCAATCACAATCACTCCTGCTACCACTGGGAAAGCTAGCGCCAGCACAGACAGTCCGATTGCGATGACCAACTCAATAGTTGACACAACTGGATTGGTTAATCCACCTGAAACGCCAGTAGAACTTATCCGCAATATATTTGTTAATCCCTGAGTTAATCCTGCGGTTCCACCACCAGCAACTAAAGCTAACGTCCATTGCGCCAGTGGATTCATCTCTGGAGCAACAGATGCTGTGACGATTGTCCCGGCGATAAATGCCGCAGGTGTGGCAACAATATCCAGCAGATGATCCAACCAAGGAATGTAATAACCGATAATTTCTAGCGAACAAGCCACTGCAAATACAATTACAGCTTGAGGGGTTTCCACCCAATCAAAGTTAGTCGGCAAATCTAAATGTCCAAAAACTGAAGCCACACTCAATGCTAGCAGTGGTACAAATACTCTGAAGCCAGCTGCCGCGCTCAAACTAATCCCTAGTAATAATTCAATAAATGTATTTAGATTAAACAAAGAAATTAAATCCATAGTAGGACTCAAGTAATACTCCTAGTATTTTTCCCATCTTTGAGCTGAACGGAGTGACAACTCTAAGTTGTGATTCCAAGATAAGAAACTTGACGGCAATATTTCATCTGACTATGTGTAGAATCAACGCCGTGTGCAACTTTACTCTCAGACCTAACCCCCAACCCCTTCCCTACTAGAGTTGGGGAGCAGGAATCAAAGCCTCTTGACCTTTCGGGGAGAGGTTATTAGTAGACTTTGGGACTTTTCAAACAACCTCTCAAGTTGGCCAGTTTGAGGTAGCACGCTGAAATATTGATTCTGTCGTCGCCAACCTTGAGAAATCAGGTCAACATGAGCCAATGATGAGTTTCAGCAAAACAGACTTTATTAAAAAAATGCCGAAAATATCATAATTTTGGAAAATAATAAAGTAAGTCGAGTATCAGAAAACTCACTTGATATCCTCATTTCTTCTAGGAAAAAATGACTCATCCTTTCCTTGAACGCCTGCGTAGTCCAGATAGCCCAGTCCTCGTCTTCGACGGGGCAATGGGAACCAACTTACAAACCCAAAACCTCACTGCTGAAGACTTCGGTGGCCCACAGTATGAAGGTTGTAACGAATACTTAGTCCACACCAAACCCGAAGCTGTGGCTAAGGTTCACCGCGACTTTCTCGCTGCTGGTGCTGATGTTATTGAAACGGATACCTTTGGCAGTACGTCTCTGGTGCTGGCAGAATATGACTTGGCAGACCAAGCCTACTACCTCAGCAAGGCAGCCGCAGAATTGGCGAAACGTGTAGCTGCGGAATTTTCCACGCCAGAAAAACCCCGGTTTGTGGCAGGTTCCATCGGCCCCACAACAAAACTTCCTACCTTGGGACATATTGACTTTGACACCATGAAAGCTACTTTTGCTGAACAAGCAGAGGCGCTGTGGGATGGTGGTGTCGATTTATTCCTGGTGGAAACTTGCCAGGATGTGCTGCAAATTAAGGCGGCGCTGAATGCCATTGAAGAGGTGTTTGCCAAAAAAGGCGATCGCCGGCCGTTGATGGTGTCTGTGACAATGGAAAGCATGGGCACAATGTTGGTTGGTTCAGAAATCAGTGCTGTGCTGACAATTTTGGAACCTTATCCAATTGATATTCTCGGTCTAAATTGCGCCACTGGCCCAGACTTGATGAAACCACATATTAAGTATCTGGCAGAACATTCACCTTTCATCGTTTCCTGTATACCCAACGCGGGTTTACCTGAGAACGTCGGCGGTCAAGCGCATTACCGCTTAACACCGTTGGAATTACGGATGTCATTGATGCATTTTGTTGAAGATTTGGGTGTCCAAGTGATTGGGGGTTGCTGTGGGACACGTCCAGAACACATTCAACAATTGGCAGAAGTAGCTAAAGGATTAAAGCCAAAAGTTAGGCATCCAAGTTTAGAACCAGCAGCAGCATCAATTTACACCACTCAGCCTTACGATCAAGATAATTCCTTCTTGATTGTTGGCGAACGTCTCAACGCCAGTGGTTCCAAGAAATGCCGTGATTTGCTAAATGCGGAAGATTGGGATGGACTCG
This sequence comes from Nostoc sp. FACHB-888, assembly GCF_014696655.1. NCBI lineage: Bacteria > Bacillati > Cyanobacteriota > Cyanophyceae > Nostocales > Nostocaceae > Nostoc > Nostoc sp. FACHB-888. The sequence continues at coordinate 74,181 of NZ_JACJQM010000003.1, forward strand.
TTTCAATGGCGAGGGCGCAAGTAAAAGAAGGCGCACACATCCTTGATGTCAACGTCGATTATGTGGGACGCGACGGCGTGCGGGATATGCACGAATTAGTTTCGCGCATTGTTAATAATGTGACATTGCCGTTAATGCTTGACTCCACCGAATGGGAAAAGATGGAGGCGGGTTTAAAGGTTGCCGGTGGTAAGTGTTTGCTGAACTCCACCAACTACGAAGACGGCGAACCGCGCTTTTTGAAGGTGCTGGATTTAGCGAAAAAATACGGTGCTGGTGTAGTCATTGGTACTATCGATGAAGATGGGATGGCGCGGACAGCAGACAAAAAGTTTGCGATCGCCCAACGCGCATACCGTCAAGCTGTAGAATACGGCATACCACCCACAGAAATATTCTTTGATACCCTAGCGTTACCCATTTCCACTGGGATTGAAGAAGACCGAGAAAACGGTAAAGCCACAATTGAATCCATCCGGCGCATTCGTCAAGAATTGCCTGGATGTCATGTGATTTTGGGTGTTTCCAATATTTCCTTTGGTTTGAATCCAGCCTCGCGGATGGTACTGAACTCGGTGTTTTTGCACGAAGCGACGACGGCGGGAATGGATGCAGCGATTGTTAGCGCTAACAAGATTTTACCGCTCTCGAAGATTGATGAACGCCATCAAGAAATCTGTCGTCAGTTGATTTATGATGAGCGGAAGTTTGAGGGTGATGTTTGCGTTTACGATCCCTTGGGAGAGCTTACCACAGCGTTTGCCGGAGTAACAACTAAGCGCGATCGCTCCTTAGATGAAAGTCTCCCCATCCCAGAACGTCTAAAACGCCACATCATCGACGGCGAACGGATTGGCTTAGAAGAACATCTGAAAAAAGCCTTAGAAGAACATCCCCCCTTGGAAATTATCAACACTTTCCTGCTAGATGGTATGAAAGTTGTCGGGGAATTATTCGGTTCTGGACAAATGCAGCTACCCTTCGTCTTGCAATCTGCGGAAACCATGAAAGCGGCGGTTGCGTTTCTAGAACCGTTCATGGAAAAATCAGAATCAGGTAACAATGCCAAGGGAACCTTTATCATTGCCACAGTTAAAGGTGATGTCCACGACATTGGTAAAAACTTGGTGGATATTATCTTATCCAACAACGGCTATAAAGTAATTAACCTGGGAATTAAGCAGCCGGTGGAAAATATCATCAACGCTTACGAACAGCACAAAGCTGATTGTATAGCCATGAGTGGTTTGTTGGTGAAATCCACCGCCTTCATGAAAGAAAACTTGGAGGTATTCAACGAAAAGGGAATTAGTGTCCCCGTAATTTTAGGCGGTGCGGCGCTGACTCCCAAGTTTGTCTATGAAGATTGCCAAAATACCTATAAAGGTAAAGTTGTTTATGGCAAAGATGCCTTTTCTGACTTGCACTTCATGGATAAATTAATGCCAGCAAAGGCTACTGGTAACTGGGAAGATTTGCAGGGATTTTTAAACGAAGTTGAAACTGCTGAAGTTTCGACTAATGGTCACAAAGAACCAAAAACTAAGACTGCTGAAGAAACGTCTGCTGAACCAAAAAAAGTTGATACAAGACGTTCCGAAGCTGTGGCTGTAGATATTGAACGTCCCACACCGCCTTTCTGGGGAACGAAGTTATTGCAGCCTAGTGATATTCCCATCGAGGAAATATTCTGGCACTTAGATTTACAAGCTTTAGTTGCTGGACAGTGGCAATTCCGCAAACCAAAAGAGCAATCTAAAGAAGAATATCAGGCTTTCTTGGCTGAGAAAGTGTACCCAATTTTAGAAACTTGGAAACAGCGGATTCTTGAAGAAAATCTGTTGCATCCCCAGGTGATTTATGGGTATTTCCCTTGTCAGTCTGAAGGGAATTCTCTACATATATATGACTCAGAGAACCAATCACAACAGGTTGCAACTTTTGAGTTTCCCAGACAGAAGTCTTTAAGACGGCTGTGCATAGCAGATTTCTTTGCATCAAAAGAATCGGGAATTATTGATGTCTTCCCAATGCAGGCCGTAACTGTAGGCGAGATTGCGACAGAGTTCGCCCAAAAGCTATTTTCTGCCAACCAATACACTGATTATCTGTATTTTCACGGTATGGCGGTACAGGTAGCGGAGGCTGTGGCTGAGTGGACACACGCCAGAATTCGCCGAGAGTTAGGCTTTACTGCTGAGGAACCCGACAATATTCGGGATATATTAGCACAACGCTATCGTGGTTCACGGTATAGCTTTGGGTATCCCGCTTGCCCAAATATCCAAGACCAATACAAGCAACTGGAGTTATTGCAGACTGACAGGATTAACTTGTACATGGATGAAAGTGAACAACTTTATCCAGAACAATCTACCACTGCAATTATTGCTTACCACCCACTAGCAAAATACTTTAGCGCGTAACCTTCCCCTTTTCCCCTTCTCCACAACGGAAAAGGGGAATTAAACAAGTCGTAAAAATGTAAAGTAAGAGTTAATTTTAACTCAGGTAAAAAAATGTAAAACTCGATAATATACAGCAAAATAAACTATGCAGTAGTCTTAACCAATTTTTTCCTCAAATGTTGGCTTATATACCTTGGTGAAATTATAAAGGCCTTCAGCAACATTTGTATTGCAAATAAAAATTTCTTCTTTTCAACCCATAGTATTCTTGCTAATCTCATAGCATTGTGACTTCTAGTTTCAATTTCGAAGTGCTTATAAGGCAGACTCAAATTATTAGCAAAAAATATATCCAATAGATCAAATGTCTCTTTTGCCCATAGTTTATAATCTCCTGTAAGATTACTAGAATGGGAATATTTAGTTACCAAATAGTAAGGAACGTGAACGGCATTACCTAAACAAAATAATCGTAAAAATAGCTCTTTATCTTGGCAAATTTTGAGGCTTTCATTAAAATAGCCTGCCTTATCTAAAGCTTTTTTACTTACTACTACAATTGATGCTGTCAATATAAAGTTTTCAGACAATAGATGATAAGTTAAATCGGGATATGCTAGCCAGGGCTGACAACTGAACTTTTCGATTTTCCCATCTAGCATTTGGTGGATACACCCACAGAAAACTATTACATTATCAGTGCTATTTTCAATATATTGAATTTGGGTTTCTAAATACTTAGGTAACCATTCGTCATCAGAATCCAAGAAAGCTATAAAGCTGCCTCTTGCAAGGTGAATACCCTCATTCCTTGCTCCACTAGCACCTGAATTTGTTGATAAACTAACGCAGCAAACGTCAGGATATTTTTCCGCAATAAAAGTTTTAGTTCCATCAGTTGAGGCATCATCAACTACAATTAATTCGTAATCAGTATATGTTTGATTCAAAACACTATTTATGGCTCTTTCTAAATAGTGTTTGCGATTATAAGTAGGGATGATTACTGAAATTTTTGGTTTATTTATTTGCATATTAATTAACCTTTATGTTTGATAATTTAATAGAATTTTTTCAATACCATCAACCATTTTGTCTACATTAAAATTATGTAATATATGTTTCCTACATTTCGTACTTAAGTGAGGATCTAAATTTTTCCATTTAAATACAGAATTCAAAGTATCTGCTAAATCTTGTACATTTCCCGGTTCACAGAGAAGGGCTTGAAACTCTCCTGTCAAGATTTCAGGTATTCCACCAGTACGACTAGCTACCACAGGAGTTCCACATGCCATTGATTCAATAATTGTTCTGCCAAATGGTTCAGAATGTAAACTAGTTAAAACTGTCACATCACTTATTTGATAAAGAGGAACAGGATTAGTTAGATGACTAAGAAATTTAACAGAGTTTGCTATGTCCAGTTCAGATACCAGATATTCTAGAGATTTTTTATATTCTTCTGTATGACATAATGGTTTACCAGCAATCAATAACTTGGCACTTTTGTGAGTTTTGAGGAATAAAGAAAAACCTCTAATTAGTGTTTCGAGTCCCTTTTCCTTATCTAATCTTCCAATGTAAGAGACAATTTCTACATCGTCAGAAATACCCCATTCCTTTTTAGTAATTGGTATATGGACTGATGGTTGGAATTTTTCAATATTAATTCCGTTGTATACAACGTCAATTTTATCTTCTTTAAAACCTTGCTTTATCCAATCTATTTTAGTCTGGCTAGAAACGGCAATTAAGTGTTTTGCACCGTGCATCCCAATACCCCACTGGAAACCAAGCTTTTTGATTTCTGGTGGCGGTAAGCGAAGATGGCAAACAAATGGTATATTCTTGGATACAGCTAATGTATAAGCAAAAAAACTATTATGGTATTGGTTACTATATACTACGCTATCTTTAAGGGTTTTTATTTTTCTTATATCTATAAAAAACTTGTGTAGTGAATCAATTATTTTTTTTCGTTCGATTCTAAAACCATTAATTTTTATTGTATTAGTACAAAAAAACTGATATTCCTTAAGTAAGTTGCCTTCTGTTACATAAACTAAAGTGATAGAGTGTCCACGTTTATATAGACCAAAGCAAACATCAAATAGGCTTAACTCTTGTCCACCGCGCAGGGAGCTTACTTCATTTTCCAAAACAATAATATGCATAAGAAGTCGTAAAATAAAATATACTCAAACAAACTTATTAGATTAGCTTAGTAATTGCTTTATAACATAGTTACCAATGGTAATCATTTTAAAGATGTTAATTTTTTTTGAAAAGCTATTTTACACAAATAGAAAGGACTGATAACAGTAGCAGTTAGTCTTTCCATTTCACAGGCCGCAACAATATCGCTTTTGAAGATTTTCCGATATAAAAGAAAATGCGATATTACTTTGCGTATATCGTTAATAAAATACAATAAAAAAGCAAAGGGTCTTTGCCAACTTTTAAGTAGCTTCATACGCAAGTAATAGCGAGCTAAACCAACCCCATACATCAGAGAAAATAAATAATTAGGTTCTAATCTCCAAGATGGGATAATGTGAGCTATTACCATTTTTGGGTTATACCAAATCTTCCACCCAGCTTGATGAATATATAGTAAAGATTCAGCATCTTCACTCCCTAACATAGATGAACCGACTCTACCAACTAAAAAAAGGCGAATAGGAACATTATCTCTCCAGACATTTCTGCGTACAACCAATCCAGCCGAAGGAGGAAAGCCTTGCTTGCCAGGTTCGTATATATGAGGATTTTTACCCCTTTCAGTAATCGCAAGATAAAATAAAATTGGTTTTAAATGCTCTGGCGGTTTTACTTCAAAATTACCATGAATTTGGCTAGCCCATGCTCCTGCTTGAGGATACTCTTGTGCAAATTTATAAGCTTCCATGATCCAATTATCTTCAGGTAAATTATCATCATCTAAAAAACCGACAATTTCCCCTCTTGCTTCCAAAATGCCTTTCGCTCTTGCAAATGCTGCCCCTTGTTCAGCTTCAAAAATATATTTCAAGGCAAATGGATGACACCAGCTTTCTTGGTAGTTGCGAACAACCTTGGCTGTACCATCTGTACTATTATTATCAACAACAATAATTTCCCAATTAAGATTTTCTACTCCTATCTGATGAAGCAGTTTATCTAAGACTATGGGTAAACGAACCTCGCCATTATAGGTTGGAATAACTACTGTTAAGTCGATTAAATCCATTTTGAATTCTGGTTTAAATATCGGTTTTTCCACAAGTAAATAGGGCTGAACAGACTACTTAATATTAGTTGCATCTCACAAGCTGCTACTAGGTCAGTCTTAACTTGGGTGCGATATTTAAGCAGGTGAACAATAATTTTACGTATGTCATTGGTCATATAAGCAATTATCGCCAACGGTATAAGCCAAGGCTTAATACTGATCATGCGAGTGACATGGCGGCTGAGTCCAATTCCACGAAAAAATGGAATTAAGTAGTCTTTTTGTAAGCGCCAACTAGGTATTTTATGATTCACTTCCATTGTAGGGGTATACCAAATTTCCCAGCCTGCTTTTTGGATATATGATAATACTTCTAAATCTTCACTGGTCAACATATTCCCTGTTACCCTTCCTGTTAGGACACAATCTATAGGAACACTCTTTAGCCAAGCTTGTTTACGTACAACAAGTCCAGCTGAAGGGGGCAGCAATTTTTTGCGCGGTTCATACAAAAGAGGCTGTGAGCCACGTTCTGTAATTGCTAAAAATGGAGCTATTCGATGAAAATTTTCTGGTGGTTTTACCTCGAAACTAGGGTGAATTTGACTACCATAGGCACCAGCTTTCGGGTACTCTTGTGCAAAAGCATAAGCTGCTGCAACCCAATCTAATGCTGGCAAGTTGTCGTCATCAAGAAAGCCAATCAGTTCAGCATGACTTTCACGAATAGCCCGTTTCCTCGCGAAGGCTGCACCTTGTTGTGGTTCAAAGTAATAAATGAGCGGATTAGTAATTGACCAATTTGCTTGATATTCTTGAACAATCTTGCTGGTGTTATCTGTACTGTTGTTATCGATGACAATAACTTCCCAGCGAAGATATGGGATGTTAACTTGGGTTCGCAACAGTTCCAAAACTTCAGGCAAACGCTTTTCGCCATTGTAGGTACAAATGGCTACAGTAAAATCAGTTAATGTAGTCATGTTCAGCAATCTCGTGCAAATCTGGGTTAACAGCAACAGCATTCTAGCAACAAGGCGTCAGTGTATTGACTTAAGTTTTTTCTATTTGTGAGTTTCTGCTTTGGATAATGGAATGGTTTATAAAGCGGGCTGCTTGAGGAACAAGTAAAGATAAAGTTTTGACCCTCAAATTTATATTACCCAGATAATTGCAAGAATTAACGCTTTGCCTTATCTCATGCCACATTCACAAGGGCTGCCAGTATAATCATGCAGGAAAATACTTAAACCATTAATTTTGCTAAAAGTCAAGTATTGCTGATGAATTCATGCTTTAAATTTTTGTTACATAGGCAAATAATGGTAAGCGCTTACTTTATCACTGCCTGTTCAGTTTCTGTAAAATATTCAATTATATCTGAAGATGCTATGTTTGATAAATGTGAACTAACTGACACACAGGTAAATAAAGGCTTTGCAGTTCGTTTTCCACTCCGCCGCCGCACTAAGCACCTTCATTAAAGCCTGAGTTTTTTACTAATCGTGTAAACATCCTTTTGAGGAATTTAGGACGCATTTATAATGCACTCTAAAGATGTATAAAAATTTTATATATTTTTTGTAATTGACGTTGATAGTTTTTGCAAACTAAGTGGGTAACCTTAGCTTATCAGTATGGATTGGGTAAAGCCCAATGCCATTACTGAAATAAAATTTCATCGTAAAAGTACAGGTCTTTGTCCAAGACTTTTCAGTTAAAGCTAGATCCCCCACCTTTGTTAATAAGAAGGGTTGGGGAGATATGCAAGAGTTTAACTCTATTAACCGAGATGTGTTGGGTCTTTGGCCAAACTTCTTTGGTTTTAAGAATGCACCTATGACTAAGCGCAAATACATCAGAGCATTTATCCGCTTTCTGCGGCAAGTTATTAAATTACAAAAAGCTTTAAAAATATCAGCTATTCGTTGGTTAGCGCGTGTTTTACGTGTGAATTTCCAGCGACACCAAGGTGGGTTTGTGCTGCCAACAACCGTTATGCTGTTGTTGATCGTAACTTTGGTAGTCACAGCTATAATCTTTCGCACTTTCAACCGTACCAGTCAGGTTATTAGCGAACGTGAACAACAGGTTATTTACAATGCAGCCACACCAGCCGTAGACAGAGCTAAATCAAAATTAGAGTACCTTTTTAGGCAAGATCCTCGTTTGCCGGCTGGTGTAGTATCAGATGGTACTATAGAAACCCTTCTTAACGCACCAGCCAGTGGAAATGATATTTATACATTCCCTGGTGAGACACGCCTCTCAAATTTTAATGATTCTAGCACTCCTGCTAAACCTGGTGTGGGATGGTACTTTACCGAAGATAATAAAACTATCGCCTATTCAATTATTTTTAAGAAGCAAGTAACCAACGCAGCTGGTACTACTACTTTGGCTGAGGTAAAAAATGCTGCGGCTACGAAAGCACCTTATCTTGTTGTTCGCAACGGTCCAATCAACACCAGCCAATCTACTGCACAGAATTGTGGTGGTGCAGTTCAATTAGCAGCTAATGAAAAAGATTGGGAACCGATTAATTCTGCAACTTTAGCTAAAACTTTTCAAGTTAACGCTTTTGTTGTTGACAAAGCAAGTAGTCCAGGTAGATCTGTAACTACACTAGAGTTACAACAAGATAGACAAGTCGATAAAGGTAATAAATGGGGAGCTTACTTCCGCTATGACCTCGAAGTAGCTCAAAGTCCTACATTTCGTTGGAATGGAGCAATGCATAGTGATGCAAATATGTTCTTTGGTCCGTACGGTAATCCTTTTAAGTCTTACCTAATTAGCTCTACTTCTTCCTGTGTAAATACTTCAGCTAGTGATTCTAAAGTCACAGTTAGTAGTTATAGGGATATATCAGGAACAACAACTTTTCAAGGTCAGATAGTTGCAGGTAGATTAGATAAATCAGTCGCTAGTAATGCCCAGCAGTTTGGGGGTTCGTCAACATTTGACTTATTTAATGGTAATGGAAATGCTCCAACCCAAAATCAAGCATTCGGTTCCAGTGATTCTGCAACGCATAACTCTAACGCAGTGGATTCCGTTAATGGAAATGCGACACCTGCTCAAATGGCCGTTGATCCAGTAGCTCTATTGACGGAAGAGGTATTTAAATCTAGGGCTACTGATTTAACAAATACAACTTACAGAAATACTACTTGGAAAGACAGTTCTCTAGTACTAAAGAAAAGAGTTTTTAATGAAGAAACTACTCCGCCTTATCTAGATGATACCTATCGGGCTGATAACCTTTATGGGCCGAACCCTACTTATGATGGTAAGCCTATTAGTGTAAGTGCAATCAAAATACCTGTTGCGAATAAGGTAGGTGATGCAATTACTATAAGTAATGCAGGAAGTAATTACGATGCTCTCACCAGAAATGCTCCCCCAGATGTAAAAAACCCTGAAGCTTTAGGTTTAGATGGCTATTGGGAAAGACGCGCAGTAACAGGGGGTTTACGAGTTGTTGTGGGACAAAGGCTGGAATTAATAAAAAATGAACTGCCTACAAGCTCAGTTACACCTACTGGAATGGGGAGAAAGCATGAGTTTCTTCAACGTCGTACCCAAAAAGATAATTTGGCTGCGGTGCAAGCTACTGCTGTTTATCACTACAAAACTGGGGGTGGATTGACTCCTTTAGCTTGTTTAGCAACTACGGTTCACCCAGGAACGGCAGAAACCCTGAAGCGCAGTTCGACTTTTGAAAAGATTAAGTATAAACGCAGGGTAAACACGACTGATCCAATTACAGGAGTTGTAACCACAAACTTAATAGACGATACCCCTATTTTTACTGACTTTTTCTCAGGCAGAGGTACTAATGGTTGGGAGTTTAGTTTTCCATCTGCTGATCCTGATGGCCCTGTTCTAGGGAAAGCGCTACGAAATCTGGCATATTTGGGCGGAGATCCTTACGGCGCTTTCCCACCCAGGCAGGATTCTGCATCATCACAGGCAGTAACTGGACAAACAGTTACCCACCCATATCCACAAATGACGACAACTTTTGGGGATTTTTCTAATCTGCGGCGGGCGCTTGCTGTTCCCAGTGGTTCAAGAACTATTGCAGATAAATCTTATATAGATACAGCAAGTTGTATGTTAGGGATGTTAGCCTACAACATGAGCTTTGTCACTCAATATAATTACAACGATAACTGGGACACTACGGATTCAACGACGAAGTTGTTGGACGATCTAGATGAAGCTATCAAAGGTGGTGGTTTTCCAGGTAATAACACCGCCCAGGTAATCAAAATGTTGGAAGATAAGCAGAATGATCCAACTCTTAGTGCCGCAGACAAAGCCAAATATGTTGAATATGTGAGATTGGCAAAGCTAGTTGTCCTTAAGGAACAGACAAAACGCGATCGCGTTTCTACTACGGGAGGAAGTGCTTGTACAAATAGTACATTTGTTACTAGCTCTGGAAGCTCTGGTGGTGGTTCGGTAAATCAACAAAACGGACTACAAAAGCTGTGTCCTTCTGGCTCCAAATACCCAGTTTTATATTATCTCTTCCCATTGGAGACTCATAATGAAGAAGCAGATAAATTAGATCGTAGTAGTAACGCGTACATCACCGCAGTTAATCCAGATATATCTACGCCTAACCGCTATCAAGTTGTGACTGATGATGACTTACAAACCATTGCCACACAACCAAAGACAGCATCAACTTGGGTCACTCCCCAAACTAATGTTACTAGTAGTGTTGGTACTGGCAGTAACTTACCCAATAACAACACCACAAATTTCAACAACCTAATTAAGTTTGTTGATTCAACAAGTGGTACACCTACTACGACATACTATAAAGTCGCCTTTAAAGATTCTGCCCTGTTTAACGGTCGGGAGATGATGAGTGTGCGGGTATTAGATGTTGATCTCAACCTGCTGCGAAATACAGATGCTCCAGCTGGTGATAAATTGCTACCAATAAACGATAACACCGCCACTAATCCTAATGCGCCCCCCCCCAATGGTATATTCTACGCCTTTCGAGAAGATGCAGTAAGGGAAGATGCGATCGCTAGACCAGTAGGAACCGCCATGAATGCTGTTCCTGGTTCTGAGAGTGACCCACCTTTAAATACTGTTAATGGCATGAGTATCAAACCTGTAGACTTTCTTCCAGATCCAGACCGTCGTCCTTATGGGTTCCGGTTAAAAAATGGCTCTAGCTTAAATAGAGGGGATAGCACTGCTGGTATGTCATTTGTTTCTAATAACTCTGTTTATATCCAGGGAGACTTTAATCTCCACAGCACTGATGGTACTACTGCTAATTTATTGGAAGAGTTCAGAGGTGATAACAACCAGGGTAAGCTTGCCGAAGATTGGGGTAATTTTTATGATAGAAGCACAAAGGATGATAGATTTGCCCAACCAACATCAGATACTTGGCGGCCTACAGAAGTACTGGGCGATGATATCAATATTCTGTCCAACCAATTCTGTGCAGGCAGTATAGAAGATGGGATTATCTATGCTGGAACTAATCCTTCAGACTCAATTTTAAGTAAGTATGGTTGCGCTACATCTGCTAGATACACCTCTTACCTCAACCAAAATCGTCCTAGGGTAGCATTATCGGGCTTAACTCCTAGTGGAACATCTTGGGATCGAGAAGATTCCTCTGACAGCACATCTCCAATTCAAATTTCTGCGAATGGTAAACCTAAGTATGATGGAGGAAAGGAATACGAACTTAAAACCATCGACGGCAATGACAGTTACCTAAAATTCTCTCAGGTAGATCCTACTGGTTGCCCCGATAACAGAAAATGTCTTGGTATTGCTAATCAAACTAGGGTAAATGCGATTATCGTTCAAAGTATCATTCCCTCTAGAGCAGGTCAGTCCTATGGAGGCTTTCATACGTTCCCGCGTATGCTGGAAAACTGGCAAGACACCGTGAAGCTGTTCATGTCGGGAGCTTTTATCCAATTAAGATTCAGCAATCAAGGTACAGGAGTGTTTGATCAAGAAGCGTGGGAACCTGGTGATGCAACTACTGCTACTGCTGAAGAGACTAAATACTTTAAACCACCAACCCGTTTATGGGGTTATGATGTTGCCTTGCAATATCAAACAGCCGGTCCAGTATCTCGACGCTTTGTGACACCCGGCACTAACCGTAGTGAAGTTTATAGCGAGTTATCTGTAGAAGACCCCTACATTAAAAAATTACGCTGTGCCAGAATCAATGCGAACGGAGCTTATATTGATCCTGCGGCTTCTTGTTCTTAAAGCTTCCAATTGGAGGAGATTAATATGCTACCAATTAACAGCTACTCACACCTCTCAAGACAACTCAAAACTTATCTTGAGTTAAAAAAAATAGTTGCCAAGCTACATCCAGAACAAGGATTCACAATTATAGAATCCTTGATGGCGATAATAGTAATTACAGTCACTCTTGTAGCAATTACTCCTCCAATTTTTTTGGTAGTAGCTACTCGTGTTCAAAATCAAAAATCTGAACAAGTAAGACAATTCGCTCAACTCGAAATTGATAAGGTAAGGTTGCTGGCAGAAAAAGGAATCTATGCTAATACTGACTTACCTCCTTCTGCATCTGCGACAGCTAATGTAGAAACAGTGGATGCACCGACGAGTTTTAGTAGTAGTACCTGTACTACTTTCACAGCAGATGTTGCTTGTCCTGTCTACACAGATAACATTAGTCAGCCTAGTTTTTACGTACAAAAATTCCGCACCAAAGAAATTAGTAATGGAACTCAAATAGTAGCTTTTCAAATGGGGGTGAGAGTGTATTCATCCTTATCTAAAGACGAGTCAGGACTCCAAAAAACCCAAGCATCTCTGAAATTCACGACAGGGACTGGAAACCAGCGAAAGTTTCCTTTAGCTGTGATGTACACGGCTGTGGCTCGCAGCGACCTTAGAGATTCACTAACTCAATATAAAAGGTTTTTGTGTCTAAAACTCCCTAAACCGTCCTCTTGTCCTTAGATAATTGAAACACTTTATTAGAGGATGTTTGTTTTGTAATGTTCTGATGTCATATTTTGCTATTTTAATCAGTCTGAAAATCTATGAACACAAAACACCTGAGATTGCTACTAAATTGCTACTGGGCTTATTCTAAAAAAAACCAAACATCAGGGTTTACGCTGATAGAGCTTTTAGTCGCTCTAATCATAAGTACTGTGATTATCTTAGCTTTGTTATCACTGGTTGTAGATATCTTACAAATGAACAGCAGAGAAAATGCCCGTGATCAAACCCAACAAGAAATGCAAATGGCATTGAACTACATAACCGCAGAATTACGGGAGGCTTTGTATGTTTATGATAATAATTGTCTGACAACAACGCCTCAAGGTACTGCTCCAACGGCTAGTATTGGCGCAACCGTCAATTATTGCCCAGGACTACAAAACTACTTACCAGCATCATTTACTACTTCTACTCAAAAACCAGTTTTGGCTTTTTGGAAACCAGAAACAATTCCTGATAGTGACTTAGCTGGTTTAGGTGATTGCAGTACTGTAACTACCGGCAAAGAACAAGAATGTAAAGACCTCATAACTAAGCGTCGGACTTATACATTAGTCGTTTATTTACAGTCAACGGATAATAGTAGCGTTCCTCCCACTTGGACGGGAAAATCTAGAATTCGACGGTATGCTTTAAGTAAATATAACTATGCAAATATTAATGAATTGAAAACTTTTACGCTATCTACAGGATATGTAGATCCGTATGGAACAGATAGTACTTCCTTTCAAATGTGGCCAAGAAAAACCAGTGATGGTGCTAATCTGCAAGCATCTCTCCCGTCAGCAGATGGTACTGCCACTTTAGTAGATTTTGTTGATGCTCCTGATGCAACACCTCCAGCTACTCTTCCTTCGTGTAACGCTGGCTATATCCGCAGTCCTGCAAGCGGTACTAGCTTTTTTGCCTGTGTGCGAACTGCTGTAGGCACAACAGGAGAAATAGCTCAAACTGGTATCAATCAAGACGTAGTTTTATATCTGAGAGGTAATGCAAACGGCAAATCAGGGGTAACAAGTAATAATTTCCGTCCAGTTTTACAATCTCAAGTACTTATGCGTGGTGTTATTGATAAAATTCCACAGTCATAAATAGCTGGTTTATAAACAAAATATGAAAAATCAACTACCTTCAAGGCAGTCAGATGCCGGTTTTACTTTAATTGAATTACTTGTTGTTATTATCATGGTTGGAATACTGTCTGCGATCGCTATTCCTGGTTGGCTGGGATTTGTAAATAGACAGAGAATAAATACCTCTCAAAATACAGCCTTGACATTACTGCGTGATGCTCAAGCTAAAGCTAAACAACAAAGAGTTAGTTGGCAAGCTTGTTTTTGGGATGATGGCAATCAAGTTTTAGCTTCAATACAACCTGTAATTTCTTCAAATGAATGTCAAAGCACGAATGGAAAATCTTTGATTGCAGATAACTCTAAAGCAATTACATTTACTTCCACTTTTACTCAAAACCCTCCTAACTACTATCGTGTACAGTTTAAGTATGATGGTTCTGTAAATGGAGTTGGAGAACTGGGTAAAATTACCTTCATACCTCGAAATAGTAGTGGTACTAAAGCGTGCATCTTCGTTTCAACTTTACTAGGCGCAATGCGGACTGATAAGGATAGTGGATGTAACTAATCAATCTGAGATGAAACACATTCATGCTATTGAATAACTCTATTTAAATTAAAATATTATTAGTTCATTTAAATAAGGTATTGTGTGCTGAATTTACCAGCAAAATCAAAACAGCACCTGATTATTTTCACTCGCTATCCAGAACCTGGGAAGACTAAAACCCGACTTATTCCTGCTTTGGGAACTGTTGGTGCTGCCAACCTTCAACGGGAAATGACTGAACATACAATATTTCAGGTTCAAGAATTGCAAAAAGTCATTGACATATCTATGGAAGTGCGGTTTGCAGGTGGCGATTTGCAACTTATGCAAAACTGGCTGGGGTTGGATTTAGTTTACCAGTCTCAAGGTGAAGGGGATCTAGGTTCGCGGATGGCGCGATCGCTTTTCGATGCCTTTCAATCTGGTGCAGAAAATGTAATTATCATCGGTACAGATTGTCCTGGAGTCAATGCCCAGATTCTAGCGACAGCCTTTGAAAAGTTACACACCTCTGACCTGGTACTTGGCCCTGCGATCGATGGTGGATATTACTTAATTGGTTTGCGCCAACCTATCCCGGAGTTATTCGTTAACATCGAGTGGGGAACTGCTCAAGTATTCCAGAAAACCGTGGATATTGCCCAGAAACTGAATTTATCACATATAAACTTGTCGCCTCTAGCCGATGTTGACCGACCGGAGGATCTGCCGATTTGGGAACAAGCCCTTGCAGGGGAGATAGAAAAATGAGGAGATAAGGAAGATATAGCAATTTTTGTATGGATGCAAGATCCGCTACAGGCGCACAGCTAATTGTATGACCCGACAAAAGGCCCGCGTTACGACCGATTGAAAACTGCAATAAGGGAGATCGGGTAATTAATCAGTCTTTTCTTACTACCCCGCATTAGCTTCGTATCTTCAAATACCAGGAATTTCCTGAAGACACTCTACATAACAAATGCTACTGTGGCCTAGTTGAAAACCAAGAGGCAGATAGCCTTTACCAGTATTGAATCTGCTTTGTGTTTCTACACAAAAGTTACCATCATGGGGACAATATTCAAGTAGCTTGAAATATGAAAATCACTCGTATTCACCGCCAGTTTGAAAAATTATGGTTAACCGTTTTCCTTCCGTGACTACTGCCCTCACACTTAAAGTAGTTGGAATAATCTGCATTTTGTCCTTTTTCGTTGACTTTTTTATTCTATTGTTACCCTTTCAACCAACTAATCGGGTATGGCAAATCAACTTGGCAACAGCGCTAGTTGATCGGGGAATTGTTCCTTTAGTAGGTTTGGGACTTCTATTTGCTGCCTATTGGATTGATAGTGCTGATGCAGGAGGCGATCGCCCCCAAGGTATTGATTTAAGATTTCCTGCTATGATCCTCTCAAGTATTTTAGGGTTGATGTTCTTGCTGATTTTTCCCCTACACCTTAATAACGTCAATCAAGCTAAGACTCAAACACTCAACCGAATCACCCAAGAAGCAGATCAGGCAGAAAATCAACTGAACGCTCGGTTATCGCAATTGCAAGCACAATTGAATACTGAGCAAGGAAAAGCTCAACTAGAGCAACTGCGAAACCAAACCAAAGCTCAGTTTAGTGAAATCCTTAAGGATGAGCAGAGATATAAGCAAGCACTTGAGAGTCCTCAAATTCCTGCAAATATCAAAGATTTGTTGAGGAAGGCTAAAACAGATCCCCAAGCACTTAACAAAGCTATCGAACAACAAACAGATATTAAGACACTACAAAGTCAACAACTAAGCCAAGTTCGCCAGCGCAGAGACGAAGCACAGCAACAAGCTAGAGATAATGCTTGGAAGTCTGGACTGCGGATTGGGATTAGCAGTTTGCTGTTGTCTATTGGTTACATTATCATCGGCTGGACAGGCTTAAAAGGCAGGGGTGCTGTACAAGGTGGTAAACCTAGAGCTACTGCACGCTAATCCACTATCGGTATGGCAGTAGAACGTATCCAATAATTATTGACGGCTTATACTGCCATGCGCCTAGTAGCTAATAACAATAAAAAGGCAATTATCACTGAGTAAAATCGCTATAAAACTTGGGTAATGTTCTCAATTTACATACTGACATATAACGAAGAATTAGATATTGCTGCTTGTATAGAATCGGCGATGCTATCGGATGACATAATTGTTGTGGATTCATGCAGTAGCGATCGCACTGTAGAAATCGCTAGTCGCTATCCCATCCGCGTCGTCCAACACGCTTTTGAAAGCCACGGACGCCAACGCACCTGGATGTTAGAGTCTATCCCTCCAAAGCACGGATGGGTTTATATTCTCGAAGCTGACGAGCGCATGACACCAGAACTATTCGCGGAATGCGAAAAGGTAAGTCAGAATCCAGATTACATCGGTTACTACGTGGCTGAACGTGTCATGTTCATGAATCATTGGATTCGCTACAGCACACAGTATCCCCGTTACCAAATGCGCCTCTTTTGCCACGGTAAAGTCTGGTTTACAGACTATGGTCATACTGAGCGGGAAGTTTGTGAGGGTGCAACTAGCTTTTTAAAAGAAACATACCCACACTACACTTGTAGCAAAGGTTTGAACCGTTGGATTGACAAGCATAACCGTTATTCTACAGATGAAGCT
Source organism: Nostoc sp. FACHB-888 (assembly GCF_014696655.1). Classification (NCBI taxonomy): domain Bacteria; kingdom Bacillati; phylum Cyanobacteriota; class Cyanophyceae; order Nostocales; family Nostocaceae; genus Nostoc; species Nostoc sp. FACHB-888. Next base: position 91,117 of record NZ_JACJQM010000003.1, read on the forward strand.
CAAGAAACGCTGTATCAGCTAGAACAAGGAAAAGTTAACTGGCGAGATTTATTCTTTGGCAAATCGGAAGTCGAAAAACGCCGCGCCTTGAAAGATTTGTCTTTGCGTTTACCCGCCAGACCATTGCTACGGTTTATATATATGTATTTTATCTTAGGCGGTTGTTTAGATGGACGCGCCGGACTTGCTTGGTGTACATTGCAGGCATTCTACGAATACCTGATTTTGCTCAAAGTCTGGGAAATGAAGTATCTACCAAAACCTAATTCAGACACAACGGCAATTCTGGCACAAGAGAGTACACAACAGGTGCAGTGTGCTGATTCTGAAACAACACAGGCTGATGTGGCGTGAAAGAGATTGGAGATTAGAAGGAATCCCAGTAAAATCAACAAGCAGCGATTGGAGGGTACGCGATCGCAAAATCAGAATCCAGAAGTAGGGACGCATAGCTAGCTATGCGTCCCTATCGCGTTTTCCACGTTAAACGAGAACCACCATAACAAATTAATATTTTTAACAGAGCATTTCATAAAAGCCGCACCTGCTCAAATGTCAGTGACTGACCAAATAAAATAATTCTTCTCTTTATCGGCTCTGACTTTTACAATCACGAGCAGCTTTTGATTGAGCGCGGTAGATTAGTAATACCCAAGAGACTTGCAACAATCATTTACAAGTCTTACAAAGAAAAGTAACATCCTTTGAGAATAACCAGTCAGCGTTGGATTGGTTAATGTCTATGTGTATGCTTGTAGGAAAATAGCTGATTTCCAGCAACAAGTACGTGTTTTTGCGGCGGCAGCCAAGCTGCTAGCGTTTTGGACAGTTACTTGCGGTAGAAACTGCCTAAAGTTAAAGTCTTCGGAATTTGACGAATCTGCTGGTATGAATACCAATAACAAAAGTTCCTCTAGCTTAAAACAGGAGAATCGGGGCTTGGTAATCGATCGCCTAAAACAGGACTTAAAAAACGACCTGATCGCTGGTTTGTTGGTAGTAATTCCCCTTGCAACCACTATTTGGCTAACGATTACCATTGCTACTTGGGTAATCAACTTCCTCACCCAAATCCCCAAACAACTAAATCCCTTTGATGGGTTAAATCCATTCTTGGTAAATCTACTGAATCTATTGGTAGGTTTAGCTGTACCACTATTAAGCATCTTGTTGATGGGCTTGATGGCTCGGAATATTGCTGGTAGGTGGTTGTTAGATTTTGGTGAGCGATTTTTACAGGCAATTCCTTTAGCAGGACAGGTATACAAAACGCTAAAACAGCTTTTAGAAACAATATTAAAAGATTCTAATGGCAAGTTTCGTCGGGTAATTTTGGTAGAGTATCCCCGTCGAGGCATTTGGGCGATCGCTTTTGTCACTGGTGTAATCAGCAGTGATATCCAAGCCCAGATGTCTCGCCCCGTGCTAAGTGTTTTTATACCCACCACCCCGAATCCGACTACTGGATGGTACGCAGTCGTTCCTGAAGACGAGGTGGTAAACCTCTCCATATCAATTGAAGACGCCTTTAAAATAGTTGTATCAGGTGGGATTGTTGCTCCCAATACGCCCTTATTTTTCCCTAAAGAGTCCACACTAGAAATAAAACACGACGAAATCAAGCAGCAGGTTATTCCCGTTGAAGAAACTTAAAATCAATCTGGCAAAGTCACAAGCAAATGCGTAATGTTGTTGTTTGACTGTGCCAAAATTGATAGACTTATAAGTTTGTCCTGCCTAGTTAATCAGTTCTTGCACAATCACCCCTCAGTTTTATGCAACCTCGTAAACCCCAGCAAATTGCTCGTGAATTGGCGCTTTTAAGCCTTAGCCAATTGCCAGTAAACCCCAAAAAATTAGATAAATTGGAAGATGATCAACTAGTATCTAAGTTGGTGCTAGGAGCAGTACGCACTCTGACTTCAGAAGTGCAAGATACCCTCGATAATGCCGCAGGTGAACTGCAACGCAGTAATGACCGCCTTTTAAGTAGCCAAACTCGGGCCTCCGACCTCAATTCTGCGAGAACAATGCTCCAAGAAGCGATCGCCTGTACCCAGACAGCAATCAATCAGTTGGGTACAGCAATGGATTTCCCAGTATTGATCCAGCTAGCGAATCAGGATAAGGGAGTTCGTAATTACGCTAAAGAGCTTGTGATTACCGTCAACGAAAATCGACACATTATAGATGAACTCATTTCTACTGCCTTAGTAGATTGGCAAGTAACTCGCCTCGCCCAGATTGACCGCGATATCCTGCAAATCGCTGTGGCAGAAATGAAGTTTTTAGGAGTTCCAGACAGCATTGCCATCAACGAAGCTGTAGAGTTAGCTAAACGCTACAGTGGAGACGATGGTCATCGGTTTATTAACGGTGTTTTGCGCCGAGTCATTGAGCAGAAAAAAACAGCATAATTTTTATATTGCCGTGGAGAAAAGTCTGTAGCCGCTTCTGCGGCTTCCTCCGAGCGAACGTTCAAAGCGAAGCTCGTAGTTATAGCGATTCTTTTCAAACTAGCGTTGAAAGGTGAGGATAACCGGGAAGTTTTCACCACAAGAAAAAGTGCAAACTTAAATTAAACTCATAACTTATAACTTATAACTCATAGAACTAATACTGCTGCAATGGTTTTTAATTGGTTCCGTCGTAAATATAACGATTCCTCTGAGACTCCCTCTGATAAAAAACAGGAAGAAACCCCTCCTGCACAAGAACCCCAACCAGAGCCAGCCGAAACGTCAACACCAACTGCTGAAACTGCACCAGACTTGTTAGCGTTTGCTAAAGCTGCCTACAAAAATATTCAGCAAAAACAACAAGTCGAGGTAGTAGAAACTCAGCCTGATTCAGCAGATAACTCAGCAGAAGCTGAAACCGTAGAAACAGCAATTACGGAAATCACTGAACCAGAAACAACTGAGGAACCTGTTAGTACAGCCCCAGAAACAGCACCTCCAGAAGTTATTCAAGCTGCTACTGAGGAAGAAAGTGCAGAAGATTCCTTAGTAGCAGCAATTGCTGAAGATCCAGATGTTGAAAGCCCAGAAATAACGACAAGTGAAACTGAACCAACATCTATTGAAACATTAGTTACGCCAGAGGCAACACAGCCAACAGCACCAGCCACCTCATCCTTCTTACAACGAGCAGCAGCAGAACGGCAAGCCAAGCTGGAACAACTAATGGCTACCGCCATTGAAGTTCCAGAACCAGAGGTAGTACAGCCAGTAGCTGCAACTTCAGACACAGGAGAGGAAATTCCTGGACTGGTATTTGATGATGGGTTTGTCTGGTCGGCGAAAGTCTTAGCAGATCAAGGTAGAAGTCCAGAAGACGTTTCTATTGAAGAAATTACCTGGCTGAAAAAGCTCCGGCAAGGGTTAGACAAAACTCGCCGGAGTATTCTCAACCAACTGAAGGCGATCGTTGGTCAAGGGCCGCTAAACCAAGCTGCTGTGACAGAAATTGAGGCATTGCTCCTGCAAGCTGATGTGGGTGTAGAGGCAACAGACTTTATTATTAATGCCTTACAGACAAAACTTCGAGAAGAAGTTACTGCACCTGAAGAAGCGATCGCTTATCTGAAAAAAATCCTCCGGGATATGCTGGATGCACCAAGCATTGCATCCCAGAAAACTAGCTTTACCCCAGAAAAAGAAATCCTGAATATTTGGTTAATCACTGGGGTGAATGGTGCCGGTAAAACCACTACCATCGGCAAAATTGCTCACTTGGGACAAAAATCTGGTTATAAATGCTTGATTGGCGCAGCAGACACCTTCCGCGCCGCCGCCGTCGAACAAGTGAAAGTTTGGGGTAGTAGAAGTGGTGTAGAAGTAATTGCCAATCCGGGAAAGAATACAGACCCGGCAGCAGTTGTATTTGACGCGATCGCAGCCGCCCAAGCGCGGCAAACAGAATTACTTCTGGTAGATACAGCTGGGCGACTGCAAAACAAGAAAAATTTAATGGACGAACTCGGCAAAATCCGGCGAATTATCGACAAAAAAGCCCCAAATGCCAAAGTTGAATCTCTTTTAGTTCTAGATGCCACTTTAGGTCAAAATGGACTGCGGCAAGCCGAAGTTTTCTCCCAAGCGGCCCAACTGAGTGGCGTTGTCTTAACCAAGCTAGATGGCACTGCCAAAGGCGGTGTTGCCCTTGCCGTTGTGCAACAGCTAGGTTTACCTATTCGCTTTATTGGTGCTGGCGAAGGAATTGAAGATTTGCGTCCCTTTTCTAGCTATGAGTTTGTTGAAGCTCTATTGAGCGGCTAATTGGGAGTTAAATATTTTTCTTGACAACTAATAAGTTTAGGGATAACTGATCTGGTATTATCACTTGAACTAATTAGAAAGAAAAGACTAGAAACAGATCAAGTTCTATAAATCATGAGTTTGTCAGCATAAATGGGTAACTTTTGTTAAAATCTCAAGCTAATGCCCTTTTTTCACGCTCTGAATGGGCATTTAGTTGCAACACGCAAAACTCCGCAAACTTCCATTTTGTAGCAATTTAAAGGGCAAGCGAGACGCTCACCCCCACAAATACAGCTATTGGAGGATGGACAGCTGTCTAACGGTGAGCAATGCGTTGGGGAGCCAGCGCGGATGAGTCCAGCACTGTGGAATGGTTTGCCTCCACAGGTTGGTTGTGTTGACTATAGCGACTTGTACTCCTCGCTTTGCGAACAGAGAAGCAAGCTACGCGCAGGGGCAACTACAGGAGAAGGAACTGCGTTCGGGAGTTGGGAGAGCTGCACACTGCACGTAACTTACTTAAAAGTAGGAGTACGAGCTTCATCTGTTTGCCCAGCGCCGACATTAGGAAAAGGACGGCTTCCGACATCATAACTTCATAAAATCGTCCACTGTGGACTTAAAAAGTGAATTGGTGTAAGTAAGCTGATTCAACACTCTCAGGTGTATTTTCAGTTCCTACTTGCAAAAGTATCTACAAATATTTTCTTGTAGTCAATCGAGAGGTTTTAACTCTGATGGTTAAACTAAAACCCTCTCTCTCGCTTTTAACTTAAACTTTTTGGAGGATATTTTTTTAGATTTAGTGTCATCTCTTCTATTCATATCTTACACTTACCAAATGACTACTCCTAAAATCCAATACAGGTTAATGGTTTGAGTCTGTTACCGCTAACTCAAAAGATTGGGTTATCTCACTTTTATTCCGTTTTAATGGGTTAAATTTTTGCATATTTGGCAATTCAAAACGAGAAATTCAAAATTAAAAGCTCAATCTTGGCGATTATTCCAGCAATTATGGTATACAAATTAAGTATTTGAATACTTATTTATATATTCTCAGGTATGGAAATTCAGTTTAAGTCTGTTTTTACGAGACCCAAGCTCGATTTGAGTCGTTATAGAGGTTTTTACTGAAAAAACTTCCAGTCTCCTAGTTGCCTCTGCCCAAACGGCTACTCTGAAAGCATGATGAATTATCCTTTTAATAAAGTATTTTTATGACTATAGAGATATGCTTTGGGAATTAAGTTATGAAAAAATGAAAATCTTTCTTAACTATCACCGAAAACTAGTAATTTTTACGGGTTGGCTTTTGATTAAAAATACATGATTTGAAATTACTAATATTCGATCAAAAATACAATAAGCCAATAAAATACTGAGAAAAGTTGCCTGTTACGTCTTTATACTCTTGCTAAAATGACAAGTCTTGTCTAAATATGGTTTAGCAATGCCAAAGCCAAAAGATTTATAAGTAATCTAAAATCTGCCAATATAAAGTGCAATAGTACCTGTGCCTGTGTCTCAACTGCCCTCTCAACCCACTGACAACAATAGTAGTGCCGCGACAGATGTCACACCAGTCGTAGCACTTAAAGAACTCGTGGCAAGGTTGCACCGGGAACAGAACAAAATTCAAGATTTGCTAAGTTCTTTAGGATTTGCCCTGAGAAGTTTCAATAATTTGAATCAGTTTTTGGAGCTGATCCCGCTGATGGCAACAAGAGTGACAGATGCAGACGGCAGCGCCCTGTTTCTCTACAAAAATGGTCAAGTCAGGTTAGAGCAGTTACATTGGCAAGATAGTGGACAGCGCAAGAATATCCGCAAAGCGTTAGAAATAGCCAGCAGTCAAATCCCGCTTGTATCCAATACTGCCCCTCTAGCCAATGCCACCGGGATTTTGGATGACCAGATGCATCGCTATCTGGGGACAGATGTACAAATCTTTGGCACAGCGATTCTGGTAAAGCATACAGAACGGGGATGGCTCTATGTCTTGAGCCGCGATCCAGAATATAGTTGGACAGAAACCAGGCAAAAGTTAGTTAGGTTAGTAGCAGACCAAACAGCAGTAGCGATCGAAAACGATGAACTAGCTGTAGAACTAAGAAAAAAAGAACGCCTAGACCAAGAACTAGAAATTGGCGCAGAAATTCAACGGCGACTTCTGCCACGTCAATGTCCCATAATCCCTGGTGTAGTTTTAGCGGCACGCTGTAAGCCGGCCAATCGCGTCGGCGGAGACTACTACGACTTTATTGCTACTAATCACAATAAGATTCAGCCCAAGGCCAAAGATGGTACAGAAACTGGTCGCTGGGGTTTGGTTATTGGAGATGTCATGGGCAAGGGTGTCCCCGCAGGGCTGATTATGACGATGATGCGGGGAATGCTACGCGGTGAAGTACTACATGGTAATTCCCCAGCCGGAATTCTGCAAAACTTAAATAGAGTTATGTATGCGGATTTGGAAAATTCCCACCGCTTCATAACGCTATTTTACTCAGAATATAATCCCCACAACCGAATTTTGTCTTATAGCAATGCGGCACACAATCCTCCGTTATGGTGGCACGCAGCTACGAAAACTGTCAGCCGTTTAGATACTCTAGGAATGTTAATCGGTTTGGATGCTAACAGCCAATATGAAGATGCCCAGGCACAATTAGAGCCTGGGGATACAATTATTTATTATACAGATGGCTTGACCGATGCCGCCGCCGCTAGTGGCGATCGCTTCGATGAAGATAATTTTGTCACTGGCTTCAATACAGCTTGCAAGTACTGCAATGGGCCACAAGAGATTGTGGATTACTTATTTGACCAAGTTGAGCAATTCATCGGTGCTGATAAGCAAAACACTGATGATATGACACTAGTTGTTCTACAAATTTTATAGTTATTAGCCATTTTTGCTTGGTCAAGTCATGATTAAACCGATGGTGACTGAGGATTTACCATACTAAATCAGGACTTACGCACTCAGATCCCCCAACCCCCTTAAAAAGGGGGCTTTAGAAGTTCCCCTCTTTTTAAGGGGGGCTAGGGGGGATCTAGATTTCAGGCTTCAGTGCATAAGTCCTATAAATTTAATTTTTTCTTTATTTTTTTCTTTGACTGCCGTAGCAATCGCCCAAATGGTCGCACATCAACCTTTTTTGAGATTCGTTTATATTCAGTCTTTAGGAGGATACATAAAAAATGATCGTTACAATACTTTTCTCTTAAAGTAAAAACTATATATTTTGCACATCTAGCACAGTAGGAAACGCCGAGGGAGAGACTAGGTAAAAGGTACAAGGTAAAAAGTAAAAGGTAAATTTACTTCTTCATTTTTGCTTTCTTTCTATCCTTGTGGCGCAAGCATTTCGCCTGCTCCCCCTTAGCGTTTTAATTTTTCTTTTCTCCGCCGTAGTAAGTTCACAACAGCTACGACGGAGTTTTGCTTTCTTTGTCTCTTACGCCTAGACTTGGCTTTTTAAATCTCCTTGGTATTTAAGTAAATAACCTTCATTTAATGATTTGTCAAGATATTTCTGAAAATATTTTAGTTAAAGAATTCAGATAACTATTCTTGCGCCCCAGCTTTTTGCAGACTCCGCACCACATTCTTATAACCATTAAATTCTGCAATCATCAAAGCAGTATAACCACCCCGGTTTTTCAAATTCATATCTGCCCCAGCTTGTAATAATACGTGTACAATTTCGCTGTAACCTGCTGAGGCAGCCCACATTAATGCTGTTGCCCTCGCTGAGTCTTGAAAATTCACATCCGCCCCCTTTGCCAGCAGCAAATGTATTATCTCTGTGTGCTTGCGTTCGGTTGCCTTGCTCAAAGCAGTTTTGCCATCATCGCCCGGAGTGTTGGCATCAGCACCATAGTCTAGCAACACTTTCACTGTTTGGCTGTGTCCTTGTGATGTAGCCAGCGTCAAAGGTACTTCGCCAAGGTTTTTCTCGGTAATATCTGCCCCAGAACGCAGCAATGCTTCGACGATATTGCTGTGCCCCTGCAATGCTGCTACGAGCAGTGGTGTATCACCCAGGTGGTTCCTAATTTGGACATCTGCACCCTTGTTAAGTAACACTTGCACGACATCAATGTAGCCTTCTACAACGGCAAGGTGTAGAGCAGTTTCGCCATCTTGGTCTTGGAGATTAATTTCAGCACCTCGATCTAGTAAAGCTGCTGCGATCGCACTATGTCCAGCAGCAGCTGCTGCCGATAGGGCAGTTCCACCATCAGCGTTTTTCACATCCACATCAGCCCCTGCTGCTAGCAGTGCTTCCACAACCTCCAAATGTCCCAAATCTGCCGCTAATGTTAAGAGTGTCTCACCCTCCTGATCTCGGATATCGACATCGACACCAGTTTGGAGAATTACTTGTAAAACTTCTATTTTTCCCTGCTTAACGGCAAGTTTCAACGCAGTATCATCATCTTGGTCTGCGATATTCACCTTTGCACCAGCAGCCAATAAGAGTCGCACTATATCGACATGGCCTTTGAGTACAGCTGCCATTAAAGCTGTGCTGCCATCTTCATTAGTGGCATTTACATCAGCACCTTTAGATAGTAAAAGCTGTACAATGTCAAGCTGTTTGGCACTAGCCGCCAACATTAAAGCCGTCAAACCATAGAGTTTTCTGGGCAAGTTGATATTTGCCCCAGCATCCAGCAGCGATCGCACAATTTCGGTGTAACCTAAATTGGCAGCAAACATTAATGCTGTCGTGCCTTGGCGATCACACGCGTCCACACTCGCACCAGCAGCTATTAGGGCACACAGATGCTTAATATCCCCGCTTTTAGCCGCTTTTAGCAGCAAAGTATCATTGTTTTCAGTCATGGATGAGATCCCCCACAGGGGGTTTTGTTCGTCTACCCTCAAAATTTAGTCTGAGATTGTTTATCCACTTTGGCAAGAGGGTTATGCAATTCAAAATTCAAAATTTAAAATTAAAATTTAATAAATCCAGTCTTGGCAAACATTCTGGCTATTGACTTGATGCAAATTAAACTGAGGGAGGCTTCACTCTTCTGTTTTTTCGTCTTTCTCAGCCTCTTTTAGCTTGTGCAACTTTAAGCACAGGAAATAGAGTTATGCTAATTTTTATGAAGATTTAATAATTGGGCGAGAACACTATGAGTCTGGAACTTTCTGCATCGGTGAAATATTGGCTGAACTTCTTTCATCCGGTGCTCATGTGGGCGCTATTAGTACTCTCAATTTATGCTGCTTACTTGGGGCTGCAACTCCAGCGTACCAGAAATGCTCAGGGGGAAGAAAAGAAAGAACTGCTTAAAGGTAGATATAACGTTAGACACTACCAAATCGGGTCTATACTCCTAGCTTTGATGGTAGTAGGTGCGATCGGAGGGATGGGTGTCACTTACATCAATAATGGCAAGTTATTTGTCGGGCCTCACCTACTGGCAGGACTGGGCATGACGGGTCTGATTGCATTTTCTGCTGCTTTGTCGCCTTATATGCAAAAAGGGGCAAATTGGGCGCGTGCAACTCACATTTTGCTAAATTTCACGCTTTTGGGACTTTTTGCTTGGCAGGCTGTGACTGGTGTGCAAATTGTCCAAAGAATTCTCACTAAAGCTTAGTCCTTTGCCATTTGTCATTTGTCATTTGTCATTAATTTTTGACAAATGACAAAAAACTGTTGGCTCACCGTTTTTGCTTAGAATTAGTAGGAAATGGTATTTCCAAAGATTTATGAAAATCTTCTTGAACTTTGCGAGTTAAGCGGCGGGAGACTTGACGGACAATTTGGTTAAGTAAGCGATCGCCTGTAGATTGAATTATAGATTTGGGTAATCGCTGAATAAACTTAGGGAAGTGCAAATCAACTATTAAATCCAATTCCCATTCAACTCTTGTAACCTCACCAATGCTAGTAGAAGTATCGTTTTCTACTAACTGTAGAGATGCCCGATAGTCTACGTCATAACCAGGCGGTTGGTAATCAGGAATAGGGATTGTACGGATGCGGTAAATACCCTCATCCGGGGGCAACAATTCCAAACCAATTTTTGGTTCTACATCATAACCAAAAGCACCAAAACGACCAATTACTAAAGCGTAGCCATTTTCCCCAAGTAATTGCACCTTCATGGGTTCAGCGCAACGGGAAAACCATGAGGCGTGATTATTAAGATACTCAGCAACCTTCTCTGCTGAGGCAGGCATTTCCATAAAATCTTGATAACGACCATAAAATTTTGTGGCCGTCGCTACATTTGCTTCTATTAATATGTCCTCTGCTTCTTCTTGGCTGGAGGCTACAGGTAAAACTGCTTCTGTTATTTCCCAGGATTTATATTCGGCTTTTCTTGAAAGCATAAATGCATTAATGTATACTTTGGCGTTCGTCTATATCAATAATTCCCCACGTACCTGGGTGATTTCGCACTCATATATCATTTTTACCGAAACCTCATTAATCTGCCATCAACTCCATAGAATTACTAAAATAAAGAACTGAACAAGCACACAATAGTTTCCCAGGATAGCATTTCTCATGAAAGCATTTGTAGCAGGGGCAACGGGTGAAACAGGTCGCCGGATTGTGCAAGAGTTGATAGCGCGGAATATTCCCGTCCGAGCCTTGGTAAGGGATATAGAGAAAGCTAGGGGTATTCTGCCTCCTGAAGCCGAATTAGTAGTAGGTGATGTGTTACAACCACAAAGTTTAAATGCTGCGTTGGGAGATAGCACAGTTTTGTTGGTTGCTACTGGTGCAAAACCTAGCTTTGACCCCACTGGTCCCTATAAAGTAGATTTTGAAGGAACTAAAAATCTAGTAGAAGGTGCTAGGGCAAAGGGAATTGAGCATTTTATCTTAGTTTCTTCTTTGTGTACTTCGCAGTTATTCCATCCACTGAACTTGTTTTGGCTGATTTTAGTGTGGAAAAAACAAGCTGAAGAGTATATCCAGAAAAGTGGTCTTACCTATACGATTGTGCGACCTGGTGGGTTGAAAAATGAAGATAACACCGACGCGATCGTAATGCAGAGTGCTGATACACTCTTTGACGGTAGCATCCCCAGGCAAAAAGTCGCCCAAGTTGCTGTTGAGGCGTTGTTTGAAGCGGATGCACGCAATAAAATTGTCGAAATTGTTGCCAAACCTGAAGCTACTTCCAAAACTTTTGGTGAGTTATTTGCTAATGTCGCGTAATCAACCAGTGGCGAGTTAGAGTTAAAACTCTTTTGCTTGGATACAACACGCGCTTTGGGCACAGCCTTGCTGTGCCCCTACGAATGTATTAGAGTGAACTTTGCCAGAATGAGTTCGTCGATAATTTTTGTGAGTAAAAAGAAAAAGAGCGAATTGGAAGGAGTCGGACTCTGAAGGGCTTTAAATTCAAAGGTGTTGAAAAACTTATTGGGCCAATAGCCGCGCTTCTTGGCTTTGTGTATTTGTTGCAATGGTATATTACTGGAGACTTGCGATCGCCTTCTGATCCCATCTTTGCAGTTAAACAGCCGCCTTTGGTAATGAAAGGGGGCGACCCCTATATCCGCGCTTTAATGCGAACCATCTCGGCGAGTGAAGCGAGTGGTAATCGTCCCTATTCGCTGTTATATGGTGGACAAAAAGTCAACGACCTTAGCCGACATCCTGAGATATGCGTCACAATTGTTACAGGACCAAATACAGGTAATTGTTCTACGGCTGCTGGCAGATATCAAATTATCAATATTACTTGGTATCGTTTAGCCCCCCTTTATCACCCAAATCCAATGCAAATGATGTTTTGGACTGCTTATAGTTTTGAAGCAGAATATCAAGATGTAGTTGTTTACCGTTGGCTAAATGATTCTAAAGTTTGGGGAACAGATATTTCTCAACTGTTGCGTCAGGGAAAGTTAAATGATGTTTTGCGGCGGCTCTCTCCCACCTGGACAAGTCTAGGATATGGTATAGAAACTAATTCTGTTAGTAGCTCTTTACCTAAGATTTATCAGAAAATGTTACAAGAGGAATTAACCGCAGTTAATCAACTAAAAACCCCGAATTCGACACCATCCCGAACTCCTTCTAGCAATGCAGGAAAGAAGTTGCCAAAAAGCCAGTGAAGTTATCCTAATTTTTAAGTTGCTGCATACAAAAAATCTTTGATATTTTCCACAAATGCCAAAGTATTTTCAAAGTGAATATTATGTCCAGCATTACTAATTATTTTTAGTTGAGCAAATTTACAGATTTGAGCCATTTCTGTATTAATAGATATAAATTTTTTATCATATTCACCGACTAGTAAGAGCAGAGGTATTTTATTTATTTGTAGCTTTTCCCACAAAGAAGGTTGGCATCCAATACCCATGAAGCGCAATGATTTATCTAATTCTTGTGGATTATTTTGCAACCGACTTTTTATCATGCGATCGTATTCTGGATGATTTTTTATAGAACCAAAAATTGGTTGATTATACCAATTTGATAAAAAAGTTACAAAATCACTTTTTCCAAGACTTCTTGTCAGTTTTCTGCCTATTTGCGTATCAAGTTTAATGCGTTCTAATCTTTCTAATTCTGTTGTCAAACCTGGGGAAGCTGACTCTAACACAACTTTATGAAAACGTTCTGGAAAATGCAGAGTGAGGTATAAAGCCAATCTCCCACCCATTGAATAACCAATTAAAAAACATTTAGCAATTTTTAACTGATCCAGTAAGTTTATTAAAGCATCAGCAGTGTTTGCCATCGTATAGTACTCGTCCCCACCCAAAACTTTAGTTTTGCCGTGTCCAGGAAGGTCAAGTATTAAATAATAAAACTCGTCAGATAATAATTTTATGGCTTCATTAAATTCATCTATATTGCCCATAAAACCGTGCAAAAAAAGAATTGGTGGTTTGTCTGGGTTGCCAATTAAGGAATAGTAAAATTGATAGTTTTCTCCGATCATAGTCTAGCTCAAAACCATCGTTGCTATACAGCAAATTATCTTATTGAATAAGCTTATTTTCTCGTTTCCCGTTTTTAGGAGGGAACAGGAAAAAGCAGAGAAAGTTTATTAAAATAGATTGACTATCAGTTCACAAGCTGATGTTGCTATTGTGAATATCATGATGCACTATTGAATTTTAATGTATCGCTGTTAGTGCATCACCAATTTTGCAAATGTATTTCACATTCTTCTTCTAATTTTTAAGGCAAAAATCGATCTAAAGCAGCTTTTAACTGTTTAATTTCAACCTCAATATTACCCTCTTGTGCGGCTCTAGCAATACACTCAGTTAAATGTTCATCCAAAACAATTCGTGCTACCTTATCTAATGCGCCCCGGACTGCGGCAATTTGCAGTAGAACATCAGGACAAGGGCTATTTTGCTGCACCATTGTTTTGATACCACGAACATGACCTTCTATCCGCGATAATCGATTGGCAATTCGTCGTAATGACTCTTCGGTATGGACGTGAGGATGAGCCTGCTCTCCAGTTTCATGAGTATGATCTTTATGCTGGTGGTCTGTATTGTGATGGTGGGAATGCTCTGCTTGCTGGGATGTTGGCAAGGATTCCTTAGCTAATTGGTTTGATCCGTTCATTAGGTTATCAAAAGACTTGTAGTACTAAAATCCTAGCCTAGTGCGTTGCAGGGGGTGGGGAATGGGTAAGAGGACTTGGGGACAAGTCTTTCACCTTGTCCCCCCTATTTCCTACTCCCTACTCTCCATTCCCCCTAATTCTACTACTGACGATTGGCTCTTTCTTGGGGAATAATTTCTGTTACTACCCTACCGCTAGAACTGCCACCTTTGACAACAATATTTTCTGTTTGCAGATTACCAACGGCTGTTTCACCTGTAAAATTTAATCTTGGGTCAACTTGCTGATAAACAACATTTCCCTGAGCTTCAACTAACTTGTTGTCTAAATACCAAGTTAATGTATTAGATTTCAAAGACTGGCGACGCTGACCAATGGCGTTAACGTTACCTGTTAAATAAACCGTTTTTTGTGGTATTTTCATTTCACCTTTATTGGCGGTCACGGTAAGATTTTCGGCACGTTGGAACATCCGTACGGGGGAATTCGTAGTAACAGTTTCTGCGTTCATGTTCCAGGTCATCGAGTTACTAGTTATTTGCACTGGCGGGTTTAGTAATTCTAATTGAGCATTCTGTTTAATAGTGGCAATTTTCGTTTTTAAGTTGACTTCGGCAGAATTTCCTTTGCCGCGATCGCTAATTTTATTATCTTTGTAACGGTCAATTTCTAAAGGGCGATCGCCAATCAATTTTTCTTCTTTAATATTCCAAATCAAATGCTCGGTTCTTACTTGTAATCGGGGATCAGAGGAATTAGCTACTACCCTTCCAGAAAATTCTATACGCTGTTCGCGGGTTTTAACTCGCGCTTCTTGCGCTACAGCTTGTAGTTGTTTATGATTACCGTTAATTTGGTTGCGGACAATCAACAAATCATCTTGGGGTCGCCATTCTAATTCATTACCTTGCAATATAATTCCATTACTGGGATCTGTGGCAAATATCCTACCTTTGAGAAACAACTGCTTCCCATCTTGTTCAATATCTGCAACATCTGCTTTGATTTGGTAAACTACTTTGCCATCTTGGTATAGTTCACCATAAGGACTTTCAGCCTGACCAATTTGTTTTTCTTTGGTGTATTTTGCCTTTTTAGCTTGGACTTTCCAAGTTGGTCGTCCCACTTCATCTGCCTGTTCTAAGGTGACATCAAAGAAAGTCAAATTGCTATCTTCGTTAGATGAAGCCGCAGAATTTTCTTGAGAAGCTAGGGGAGATTTATCGCTGCAAGCAACTAAACTAAATATCAATAAACAAATCAAAGGTAAAAAAAGGAAGGGAGGAGTGGGGGAGTAATTTTTAATTTTTCTCTCCCCCTGTCTCCCCCTTTTATGAAATTGATGAGCCATTATTCTTGGATTTCTAGGTGTCCATCACTAGTTCTTGGATCTTCCAAAAAACCGATCCCAGATAATGGTCGGTATGGATAGCTTTGGCGAGGGGTTTTTTGAATATCTTCTTTGATGGCTTCTAAATCAATGTAGCGATCGCTTACATTAATCAAGCTATCGCTAGTCATCGAACGCAAGCTCACTACTTCTACCCGCACGCCGCGATAGCTGACTGAATTTACCGCATATGCCAAATCCCCATCCCCGCTTACTAAAACTGCGGTATCATAAGAATCTACTAGCGCCATCATGTCTACTGCTATTTCTACATCCAGGTTAGCTTTTTTAGAGCCATCTGGTAGCTGGACTAAATCTTTAGCAATGACTCGATAGCCATTGCGGCGCATCCACAGCAAAAACCCTTGTTGTTTCTCGTTTGTCCGGTCTACACCAGTGTAGAAAAAAGACCGCAGTAGTCTAGAACCACCAGTTAATCTACATAACAGCTTCGTGTAATCGATTTCAATTCCTAGTTGCAGCGCAGCGTAAAATAGATTTGAGCCATCAATAAATATGGCGACTCGGCCCCGATTCTCCAAAACTTGTTCTGGCGTAAATATTGAATCGGTTTCAAAATTATTCAACATCATTGTGATACCTCAATTTTTATCCCTGTTATTTTTGATACAAATTACCAACTTTTAGATGCTAGTCACAGCGGCTTATGATAATGTTCCGGGACTAATTTAAGTTCAGCCCCGATAAATTTTTACCAGAGAAATAAGAAATTGAACAAAATCAGATTTTGATAAGGACTACTCGTTTTTTGGGGGTTCTATTCGCTTAAAAATCGGTTGGGGTGTACCCAACTGTTGTTTACTAGATAGTATCCCCCATGTTGCATGGGTGGTAAAAGGAGCGCTAACTGAAATTTGTATTTGATCGTTAAAGTTTATTCCAAAGCCCAGCTGGTGATAAATATCGCTACTGATGTTGGGAATAATTGGGGATAGCAGATAAGCTGCTAGTCTAACCGATTCTAGAACTGCGTAGAGAACTTTTTCCACCGACTCCTGCTGTCCCTGTTTATATAATGACCAAGGAGCTTGTTCATCAATAAACTTATTACTGGTTTGCACCAGTGAAAGGATGACCTCACAGGCTTGACTGAAAGCTAACTCTTCATAGGCTTGTTTTACCTGTTCTCCTAGACGTAAACCATTTTTTTTCAAAGGATTTTCGTCAGGAATTGCTTCATTGCCGATTGAAGGTACACTATTGTCAACGCAGTATTTCTTCACCATGTTCAGGGTGCGATTGAGCAAATTACCTAAATCATTTGCTAAATCTGCATTCAGAACGTTAATGAACCTAACTTCATTAAAATCTCCATCCTTGCCAAATTCGATTTCCTTAAGGAAGTAATAACGAACGGCATCACTACCATAGCGCTGAACTAACGCTACAGGATCAAGGGTGTTACCCAGACTTTTACCCATCTTTTGACCATCTTTGGTCAAAAAGCCATGTCCAAATACTCGTTCTGGCAAGGGTAAGCCAGCCGACAATAGCATTGCTGGCCAGTAAACTGCATGGAAGCGCAGAATATCCTTACCAATTAGGTGCAGGTTGATTGGCCACCATGTTTCTAAAGCATTTGCTAAAGTCGGTTCTGCATCTGGTTCTAGTAATGCCGTTACATAAGCTAACAGCGCGTCAAACCAGACATAAAGGGTGTGCTTGGGATCAACTGGTACAGGAAAGCCCCAATCTAAATTTACCCGCGAAATGGAAAAGTCTTGCAGCCCTTGATTTACAAAACTGAGGACTTCGTTGCGCCGACTTTCTGGTTGAATAAAATCTGGTCTAAATTGATAAAATTCTGTCAGCTTAGTTTGATATTTGGATAAGCGGAAAAAATAGTTTTGCTCGTCTCGCCACTCCACTTCCTTGTTAGTATGAATCGCGCAACGGTGTCCTTCTAGTAGGTCGCGTTCTTCTTTAAATTCTTCACAGGATACGCAATACCAGCCTTTTTGTTGTCCCTGGTAGATATCACCAGATTTCCATACTCGCTCAAAGAATTCTTTAACGATCGCTTCATGACGAGCAGCAGTAGTCCGGCTAAAGCGATCATATTGAATGTCGAGTAACTGCCACAAATTAACGAAGCTAGGAACAATTTCATCACAAAATTCTTGTGGCGCTTTGCCTAAACTTTCTGCCGATCGCTGAATTTTTTGCCCGTGTTCATCTGTACCTGTAATCAGTAATACCCTATGCCCCAGGAGTCTTTGAAATCGAGCTACTACATCTGCTGCGATCGTCGTATAAGCACTGCCTATATGAGGGACATCGTTTACATAATATAGTGGTGTTGTTAGTGCAAATGTCAATTCTTTTTTATTCACTGGATTCATGCAAAATAAAAATTAACTTATAAAATCTTTTACTTTTATCGGAAAAACCACGCAATTATACAATAATATTTTTATTTTTTCCAATAATACCTTAATATTAGCAAATTTTTCCGGTCATAAATTGTTTTGTAATATGCATCAATTCAACTCATTTTTGCTTACAATAAATAAATTAACTAATGATAATTTTTTTGAATACTTTCTATTAGAAAATATTGTGATCAAAAATACATAATCTAGGATGGTGAAAATTTAGCTGTTTTTGTAGATTAGACATTTCTATCTTAAGACGGTCATGGCAGTGGTAAAGAAATGTAAAAATTAAATTAAGATAAACTGCCATCTTTACCGGAAAATATATTGATTAGGTATGAGTCGAAATAGCCCCCTAGAGATTTCTCGCGCTTTGGTGGCGGCACTCTCAACGCAAATGTTTCGTTATTACGAGGATCACATTCCTCAGGATGCCAGCGTCTTGGTAGTCAGTAATCACCGCAGCTTTATGGATGCGCTGATTTTAATGGCGGCGTTATCAAGTCCGATTCGCTTTGCTTGCCATCACTACATGGGACAAGTGCCAATAATGCGGGAAATTGTCACCGGACAATTGGGGTGTTTTCCTTTGGAGGAAACTCAAAACCGCCAGCAAAGCTTTTTTTCGCAGTCGCAGGTGCTATTGCAGTCTCGGCAGATGGTGGGAGTATTTCCAGAAGGGACTGAACCAATGGTGAAATTTACTCAGCCAAACCATGTGGGTGACTTTCAGAGGGGTTTTGCCCATTTGGCATTGCGGGCTGATGTGCAGGATTTAGCTATTTTGCCGATCGCGATCGCCTCCTTAGAAGAAGTAAACACTTCTGGTTTCCCCTTAAGGCTTTTGAGTCTATTTGACCCTTCAGAACCTTTATTTAACCAAAGTGGTTGGCATCCTCTGGTAATTTATCATCGGGTTGCAGTGTTAATCGGTCGCCCTTATTGGATTACGCCCCAACATCAAAAACAATATCATGGCAAACAAGCCAGAACTGTTGTGGCTGAACTGACAGAACACTGTCATGGTGAAATTAGCAACTTACTGCGTCAAGGTTGCTATTAGAGCCATTCGATTTTGGGAATTCTACGCGTAGCTTGCTTCCACTAAGTGGTACGGCTTTGCTCAGTCGAACAATTTTGGATTGTCCCCATAAGTTTCAGTAGCTTGTAAGACTTTTTTTGTTTTTGCTCAAAAGTACCGAAGCTTCTAAAAGCAACAATCAGCAATCCAAAAGTTTTATACCATTGACTAATGACTAATGACTAATGATCAATGACTATCTCAGAAGTTGAGCTAAAGCCTTGTTTCCTAACTCCTAAACGAGTAAAGCCAGAGTATCCACTGTTGGTATATTTGCCAGGAATGGATGGAACAGGTCAACTATTGCGATCGCAAACCGCAGGATTAGAAACTGGCTTTGATGTCCGTTGTTTGGCGATCCCACGCAAAGACCTTAACACTTGGGATGTACTAGCTAAGAGTGTATTGGACTTGATCCACGCTGAGTTAGAAAAAAGCTCTCAGAGGTCAGTTTACCTATGTGGCGAGTCGTTTGGTGGTTGTTTGGCAATGAAAGTGGCGATCCAAAGGCCGCATTTATTTAAGCGAATTATCTTAATTAACCCAGCATCCGCCTTTCGTCTTCGCCCTTGGTTGAATTGGGCATCCCAACTTACTTACTTGGTGCCATCAGAGTTGTATGATGTTGGCGCACTGGGATTATTGCCGTTTTTAGCATCTTTGCAACGCATTTCTCGGAGCGATCGCCATGAACTGCTAAAAACTATGCGTTCTGTCCCTTCAGAAACCGTTCTTTGGCGGTTGTCTTTACTGCGAGAGTTTGAAGTTGATGAAGAACACTTAAGTCGCTTAACTCAACCAGTTTTATTGATTGCCGGTGGTAGCGATCGCCTTTTGCCTTCTGTAACTGAAGTGAAGCGGATAGGTAATATCTTACCAAATGCCAAAATTTTGGTGCTGCCCGATTGCGGACACGCTTGCTTGCTAGAGGAAGATATTAATCTCTATGAAATTCTTAAGGTTAACGACTTCTTAGAAGGTAATGCTGATATGGGTAGGGGGCTAGAAGTGAGAGGGTAGGGTGAGGCGCAATCTCATCAGAAATTAATTAAACAAACTCAAAACCTACTATGACCAAAACAACTGTCAAACTGCAAATTCCTTTTGAATCACTTCTAGATGCCATTGCCAACCTTGCTTTAGAAGAAAAACATCAACTGTGGCAATTGTTAAATGACGAAATTAATCAAAGCGAAGGAAATTTATTTCCAGAAGACTCTTATGATTGGGGTTCCCAAGGACAGCCAAAAGCCAAGCCAGTAGAGTATATCCCTGGAGTTGGGCTAAAAGTTGTTGGTGGTAAGAATGCTCCAACCTGATTTGCTTGAATGTGACAACGTAGTTATAGTAAGTTTGCCTATTAGTACTCCTAGAGGACGTGAACAGCAAGGAACTCGACCTGCTGTAGTGGTCGGTATACCTTGGGGAGAAGTCCGCTATCCAATGCTAATGATTGCACCTTTAACTACCCAGAGTGGTTCTTGGGCGTTCAATAATCCTAGCTTATATCCGCGTTTGTTAGCCGATGCTGGTGGTTTGTCTCTGTCTTCCATTGTCTTACTAGATTAAACGCGGGGATTAGATATAAATCGAGTTTTGGCGTATTCGGGAACACTCACCCCTGAGCAATATGTTCCTATTTTTGAAGGATTAAGACAGTTATTCAGAGAAGAAAATAGTTAATCTGAAACTGATATTTACGTTTATAGAGGGATGTAGAGCCGCTCATAATTTCGCTACAACCAAACGAGAGGCTTTACAAGATGGTGTCAAGCAATGACAGACAAACCCCAAGAAATCGAGGTGAATAAACCAGTTAATTCACCCAGAGAAACTTCAGAAAGAAAAATTCAGGCTCAATCATCAGTAGAAAATGAACCGTCTGCATTAGAGTCTTTTTTTACAAGTGTTGCTCAGACTGGCAAAGCAGTTTTAGACACAGCAGTAGGGGTGGGAGAAGCGACAGCGAAAGAAACACACAAGTTAATTGAGCAAACAACTCAAACTAGCGGTCAAGTTGTGAATCGCCTTAACGAAAATTGGGTGATTAGAAAGCTATCTGGAGTATTAAATTTAAATTGGCTAATTGGTACTACTGACGCTGTTGATTTAGAAAAAGCAGAAGTTGCGGTAAAAAAGCTCAAGCAACAGTATCCAAATGAATCACCTAGCCAGATTGCTCACCGAATCATGGTGGAAAAAGCGACTCAAGCAGGGACAGTTGGACTAGCAACAAGTGTTTTGCCAGGAATAGCAGTTGCATTGTTGGCAATTGATTTAACAGCCACAACCAAATTGCAGTCAGAAATGCTTTATCAGATTGCATCTGTCTACGGGCTAGATTTAAAAGATCCTACCCGTAAAGGTGAAGTTTTGGCAATTTTTGGTCTGGGCTTGGGTGGAGGTCGTCTCTTGAAAGCTGCGGGATTAGGCTTGCTGCGAAATATACCCTTGGCGGGTGCGGTAATAGGAGCTAGTTCAAATGCAACGATGATCTATTCTTTGGGGTATGCTGCTTGTCGATTTTACGAAGCCAAGCTAGATGAATCAACTTCGCTTGCATCGCCACAGACACTAGCAACATTAAAAGCAGAGAGTGAAAAGTATTTAGAAACTGCGATCGCTCAACAAGCCGTCATGGATCAAATTTTAGTTCACATAATCCTGGCTAGTCATCCAGAGAAGACCTGGGATGAAATTCTGCCAGAATTAAAAACTCTAAACCTCAATCCTAACTCCTTAGATGCCATTGCCCAAAATATCAAATCACCTAAGTCTTTAGATATACTGCTCAATCAGCTGAATCGTGATTTTGCCATACCCTTGCTGGCTCAGTGTTACAAAATTGCCCAGCTTGACAATAAGACTACACCCGTTGAGCAAGAAATAATAGAGGCGATCGCTAGCAAATTTGATATTGACAAAAATGGAATTGGGGCATAACGCATTAGGCAGAGGAGGTAAAAAAGTGGAGTTATGAGCGGATTTCACTAGTATCAGACACAAAACTAGCCATTTTTAATAACTTTAAAGCTTGCCAAACTCCAACGGCTTGGCAGGCTTGTCTAGTGTTTTACTAAATTAATGTTCTATCATTAATTTTTTTCCAAATATAACTACCTCTCTTTTTTTAAACCTTTTCCTTTTATCTAATCTAAGTTTTTGCCTAGTTAATTCCTGAGCGCGACTTTCAATTTTTATTTGGTTTTCTATTGGCTGTTCTTTAATTTTTTCTCTTAGGCTTTTGCCCATTCTTCTTACCCTTCTTCTTTTAGTTTTTTAAGATGGCTCTTGTACCGTGCATCAGCCTTTTGAATAAGTGTTTATAAAAAAGTTTTTGGCTAACGCCGGATTTGTCACCTGCTACCAATAAAATGACTTGCCTCAATGGGTCAAAAGCAAACGCCACATGCCAAACACCACCAAAAGCTGAGAATCGTAACTCTTTCATGTTTCGGTACTTCGACCCTTTGAGCGTATCAACATGAGGACGTTTTGCTTGTGGGCCAAACATTTCTAATACTTGAGCAGTAGCAAGCAACTCATTTTTTACTTCTTGAGACAGAGCATCAAATTCAGATTCAAAATCATGATGAAACTCAACTTGCCATTCCACCAATTTATTACGGTTAAGATGTCATACCTTTTCAAGAGTATATAGATTGACACTCTCAGTACTAAATTATAGCTACTGGCCCCAACCCCCTCATCTCGTCTATCCCCTTCCCCCCCCGCTCCCCTCAGCCTGAAACAAGAAATTTGAGCAATACTGGTACAAGAAGGAATATTTACACAAAATCCCAACATGACAATTCAACTTAGTGATAAGCCTTTGCTAGAGTGGGCAGGCGATAGTTTGGCAATTGGATTATTTGAAGATGCAGTAGAGTTAACTGGAGAATTGGCAACTTTAGATCAAAAGTTTTCCGGAGTCTTAAAAGAACTAATTGCTGAAGAAGAATTTAAAGGTAAAGCCAATAGTACTATCTTCACTCGTGTGAATCCTGGTAGCCCAGTGCGGAAATTGATTTTGGTAGGCTTAGGTAAACCAGATGCACTAAAACTCGACACTTTGCGACGCGCTGCTGCTGCTGTAGCCAGAGTGGCAAAAAAGCAAAAAAGCAAAATTTTGGGATTTAATTTCCCATTGTGGAATAACGATCCAGCCGCAAGTGCCCAAGCGATCGCAGAAGGTATAGAATTAGCGCTTTACCAAGATATTCGCTTTAAATCAGAACCAGAAGATAAAGGTTCACAAATAGAGACCGTAGATTTACTAGGATTCGGTGGACAAGAAGCAGCCATCACCCTTGCTAACCAAATTGTGTCAGGCGTAAACTTGGCACGAGAGTTAGTAGCAGCACCAGCTAATGCAGTAACACCAATTACTTTGGCAGAAACTGCTCAAGCGATCGCAAAGGATTACGGTTTACAAGTAGAAATTCTAGAAAAAGAAGACTGTGAAAAGTTGGGTATGGGTGCATTTTTAGGAGTAGCGCAAGCTTCCGAGTTGCCACCTAAATTCATTCACCTGACTTACAAGCCAGAAGGTACACCCAAAAAGAAATTAGCAATTATTGGCAAAGGTGTAACTTTCGATTCCGGTGGACTGAATATCAAAGGTGCTGGTAGTGGCATCGAAACCATGAAAATTGATATGGGTGGTGCAGCTGCTACCTTGGGCGCGGCAAAAGCAATTGCTCAAATTAAGCCAGATGTTGAGGTTCACTTTATATCGGCGGTGGCTGAAAACATGATTAGCGGTCGCGCCATGCACCCTGGAGACATTCTCACAGCATCAAACGGCAAAACAATCGAAGTGAACAACACCGACGCTGAAGGGCGTTTAACCTTAGCAGATGCCTTGGTGTTTGCCGACAAATTGGGATTAGATGCGATCGTGGATTTAGCCACCTTAACCGGTGCTAATGTTATTGCCTTGGGTGAAGATATTGCTGGTTTGTACACTCCCGATGATGCTGTAGCTTCCCAGCTAGAGAAAGCTGCACAAACTTCAGGGGAAAAGATTTGGCGGATGCCAATGGAAGAAAAATATTTTGAAGGGCTAAAGTCTGGCATTGCGGACATGAAAAATACTGGGCCGCGTCCAGGTGGTTCTATTACCGCCGCCCTTTTCCTGAAGCAATTCGTCAAAGAGACACCTTGGGCGCACTTAGATATTGCTGGCCCAGTGTGGACAGATAAAGAAAATGGTTACAACGGCGCTGGGGCAACCGGCTACGGCGTTCGGACGCTAGTTAACTGGGTGCTGGGGATTGGAGAGTAGGGAGTAGAGGGAGCAGGGGAAGATGAGGGGAATGAGGGAGCAGGGGAGAAGAGTAAAACTTGAAACAAGTCTTTCCCCTTGTCCCCATGCCCAATGCCCCATGCCCAATGCCCAATGCCCAAATTCGTGCTATCTTGAGCTTGCCAGCAAAAATTGTTGCAATAGTAACAGAAATAACTTGGCAGTCAGAAAGTTAAGCTTTTTCGGCAAAGCCATCTGGTAAAATTTGTAAGGTTTCTAAAAGCTCTGAGCAATGGGATCGACTCGCGTACGGATCGCAATTGACGCAATGGGAGGGGATCACGCACCCGGTGAAATCGTTGCTGGCGCACTGCGAGCAAAGGAAGAATTGGGTGTAGATGTATTACTTGTTGGTGATCCCCAACAAATAGAAGCTGCCTTGCCGCCAAAAACGAATTTAGGGCAGGTGGAGATCGTTCCTGCTGAGGAAGCGATCGCTATGGATGAGGAGCCTTTAAATGCAGTTAGACGCAAACGCAAGGCTTCTATCAATGTGGCGATGGATTTAGTCAAGCAGCAAAAGGCAGATGCCGTATTTTCTGCTGGCCACTCTGGGGCAGCTATGGCATCAGCTTTACTCCGCTTAGGACGATTGCCGGGAATTGACCGCCCAGCCATAGGGACTGTTTTTCCAACAATTATTGCTGGTAAGCCAGTACTGGTACTTGATGTCGGCGCGAATGTAGATTGCCGTCCTAAATTTCTAGAGCAGTTTGCTGTCATGGGATCGGCTTACAGTCAATATGTTTTGGGTACAACCGAACCTAAAGTGGGTTTGTTGAATATCGGTGAAGAAGACTCTAAGGGTAATGATGCAGTCGTCCGCGCCCACCAACTGCTCCGCGAAAATTCCCAAATTAATTTTATTGGCAATGCCGAAGGGCGTGATGTACTTTCCGGTCGCTTTGATGTGATTGTTTGTGATGGCTTTGTCGGCAATGTATTATTAAAATTTGCCGAAGCAGTGGGAGAAGTGATTCTGCAAATTCTGCGGGAAGAATTACCCCAAGGATTGCACGGTCAAATCGGTTCAGCGCTCTTAAAACCAAACCTAAAGCGGATTAAGCAGCGAATGGATCACGCAGAACACGGCGGCGCTTTGCTGTTAGGCGTGGCAGGAGTCTGTTTTATCGGTCACGGTAGCTCACAAGCTCCTTCAATTTTTAATGCAATTCGCATGGCCAAAGAAGCCGTTGACAACCAGGTACTACAACGAATTCAGTCCCAATATATCCTAGAGCGCGAGAGCGGTTAGTCATTAGTCACTAGTCATTAGTCATTGGTCATTAGTCATTGGTGAGCCAGTGCGGTCTTGGGGGTTTCCCCCATGAGCAACTGGCGAACCCGAAGGGTCATTAGTCATTAGTTACGAGCAACAAAGGACAATTGACAATTGACAAATGACAAGGGACACAAAAGATAAGGACAAGGGACAAGAGACAAAAAGCTGATAGCTCAGGAGATTAGGAGTGCAAAACTTAGGCGTAGCAATTACCGGAAGTGGCTCGGCAGTACCAGCAACTTCCCTACACAACCAGGTATTGAGTGAAGTAGTTGAAACATCAGATGAGTGGATTGCCACAAGAACGGGAATTCGTCAACGACGGTTAGCCGTGCCATCTGAGTCATTGAGTGACCTCGCTACTGCCGCCAGCAGTCAAGCGATCGCAGCTTCGGGAATTAAACCAGAAGACTTAGACCTGATTCTGCTAGCGACTTCCACCCCTGATGATTTGTTTGGTACTGCTTGTAAAGTACAGGCTCAATTAGGAGCCGCCAATGCAGTAGCCTTTGATTTGACTGCTGCCTGCTCTGGCTTCGTATTTGGTTTAGTTACAGCAGCCCAATACATTAGAACAGGTGTCTATAAAAACGTCCTGTTAATAGGTGCAGATATCCTCTCTCGCTGGGTAGATTGGGAAGATCGGCGCACTTGTGTATTATTTGGCGATGGTGCAGGGGCAGTAGTATTACAAGCTGACAAAAGCGATCGCTTATTAGGATTTGCCCTTAAAAGTGATGGCACTCAAAACCATCACCTCAACCTTGCTTATGCAGGCGCTTCCCAAGAATTGCTTCCCGGTGTAAATATCACTAAAGGCACTTATCAACCTATTACTATGAACGGCAAAGAAGTCTACCGCTTTGCTGTGCAAAAAGTGCCAGAGATCATAGATAAAGCCTTATTTCAAGCCAACCTCAGCGTTGACCAAATAGATTGGCTCCTGTTGCATCAAGCCAATCAGCGAATTATTGATGCTGTTGCCCAACGCCTGAATATCCCAGAACATAAAGTTATAAGTAATCTCGCCCAGTACGGCAATACCTCTGCTGCTTCCATTCCCTTAGCTTTAGATGAAGGGGTACGACAAGGTAAAATTAAACCTAATGACATCGTTGCTACATCCGGCTTTGGTGCCGGTCTAACCTGGGGTGCGGCAATTTTTCAATGGGGAAGGTGAATATTTTGTCCTACCCTGCGGGAAGCCGCTAGCGCGTCTATGTCATTAGTCATTTGTCCTTTGTTAATGACCAATGACCAATGACCAATGACTAATGACCAATGACCAATGACTATTGACTATTGACCAATGACTAAAACTGCATGGGTGTTTCCTGGACAAGGTTCTCAAGTATTGGGAATGGGAATAGACTTATTAGATATACCATCTGCTAAAGACAAATTTGCCCAAGCTGAGGAAATTTTGGGCTGGTCTGTAACAGATATCTGTCAAAACAAAGAAGCAAAGTTATCACAGACGCTATACACTCAGCCAAGTCTTTATGTAGTAGAAAGCATTCTTGCTGACCTTCTGCGAGAACGAGGACACCAGCCAGATTTAGTTGCTGGCCACAGTTTAGGAGAATATTCTGCCCTTTATGTAGCGGGTGTCTTTGAGTGGTCGGCTGGTTTATATCTAGTAAAGCGCCGTGCAGAACTCATGGATAGTGCCGTCGGTGGAATGATGGCGGCTTTGATGAACTTTGACCACGAACAGTTGGAAAAAGCCATTGCCGAAACGCCTGATGTAGTACTAGCAAATGACAATAGTTCGGCTCAGGTGGTAATTTCAGGCACGACTGAGGCTGTACAAGCAATAATGACTCAAGTGAAAGCCAAGCGTGCTATTCCCTTAAAAGTTTCTGGAGCATTTCATTCACATTTAATCGCACCAGCTGCTGCGGAATTCCAAGACATTTTAGAATCTGTGGAATTTCAACCAGCTACTGTGCCAGTGTTGTCTAATGTAGAACCAATTCCATCTATTGATGCCGAGATTTTAAAGCAACGCTTGAATAAACAAATGACTGGTTCTGTAAGATGGCGAGAAATTTCTCTGCAATTACCAGCCAATGGCATCGAGCAAGTAGTAGAAATTGGCCCTGGTAAAGTGCTAACTGGTTTAATCAAACGTAGTAGCCCCGATTTAATATTAAAAAATATCCAGAGTGTTGCTGATTTACCAAACAGAATTCAGTAGTTAAGAATCAGAATTAATTCTGAATTCTGACCGATAAAGCGGATAGCGCAACGGTAGCGAGTTCCACGTACCCTTACGGCAATCTTGCTACGCACAGCGTTTCTAGAAAGTTTTCCAGATGGGCGAAGTAATTCATATCTACTGCTTTTTTGGGTTTGCTCTGGACCTGGCGATCGCGTATGCTAAATTCAGTCTGATTTGAATTATCTTCTGTGGACAGAAACCGCGAACCGTTTATCAGTCTGGCACTTTACCACGCCTTTAAATGGTCGGTCGTCAGCCCCATGCTTCACGCTTACTTTCGGGGCCAGATTTATGGTACGGAAAATGTCCCCCAATCAGGGCCGTTGCTGGTAGTGAGTAATCACGCTAGTTATTTTGACCCGCCAATTGTCTCCAACTGTGTACGTCGTCCAGTGGCGTACATGGCTAAGGAAGAGTTATTTAAAATCCCGGTTTTGGCGCAAGCGATTAAACTGTATGGCGCTTACCCCGTGAGCCGGGGAAATGCCGATCGCAATGCCATCCGTTCCGCCCTAGAATATCTTAATAACGGTTGGGCTGTCGGTGTTTTCTTGCAAGGTACTCGCACCCCAGATGGTCGAATTACAGACCCCAAGAGAGGAGCACTGCTACTAGCGGCGAAAGCAAAAGCCCCAATATTGCCGGTGAGTGTCTGGGGTACTGAGGAGATTTTACAAAAAGGATCGTCCCTACCTCGCGCAGTTCCCATCACTGTGAGAATTGGGAACTTGATTGATGCTCCTAGTTCCAGTAATAAAGAGGAATTGGAAGCATTGACACAAAAGTGTGCCACGGTAATTAACGATATGCATGATTTAGGAAGATGAGTTAAACAAGCAAGAGATATATGCTTTAGGGTGGTAGCGATCGCGCCTTAACCTCTGTATGTTTAGTGTCAATGTGCTCTAGCAATGAAGTGAAACTTTGTGCTTAAATGCAGCTGCTAGGCAAATCTACCACCAATTTCACCTTAAACAGCATATGAGCGGCTTTGAAGCCAAGAATTTTTGGGAGCGATTAAATAATCTGGCGTTAGTCCGCTTTTTGCTTTTGGTTGCTTCTGGCTGGGCAATTGTACAGCTTTTAGCTTACTTTGAAGCGGTCATTGTTATTTTCACCTTTGCTGCAATTTTGGCTTTTTTACTCAGTTATCCTGTACAATGGCTGCGGCGTTTTTTGCCCCACGGTGTAGCTGTTGTTGTCGTTTTTTTACTCAGTATTGTGATTATAGGCGGTCTGATCATTACCGTCGGCTTAACGGTTTTATCTCAAGGACAACAATTAATTGATAGTATCACTGCGTTTTTAAATTCTTTAGTACCTTTATTAGAGAGACTAGAAGGATTTTTGCGAGGTCGTAATTTACAGATAGATTTAAGTTTCATTGAAGAACAACTGCGGAATCAAGCTGTATCTAGCCTTGTTACTAGCTTGGCTATTTTGCAAGGATTTATGACGAACTTTCTTACATTTATATTGATTGCAGTTGTGGCTTTTTTTATGTTATTGGATGGAGACAAGCTGTGGAATCTTACCATAAAAATAGTACCAAAACATCGGCGGAATAGATTTACAAATATAATCAGACGCTCCTTTCTCGGATTTTTTAGAGGTCAGTTGTTATTAAGTGCATTTCTCACAAGTACGACTTTTTTAGTTTTTTTAATATTAAAAGTACCTTTTGCTTTGATATTGTCAGTGATAGTCGGAATTCTTGATATCATTCCTGGCATAGGAGCAACATTAGGAGTAAGCACAGTTAGTTTAGTTGTCTTGTCTCAAGGTGTTTGGTTAGCATTGAAAGTCTTAATAGCTTGTATTGTCCTCCAGCAGATACAAGACAACTTGATTGCGCCTCGGATTATGCAAGATGCGCTCAATCTTAATCCTGTAGTAGTATTCTTTGCTTTGCTAGTAGGGGCTAAAGTAGCAGGATTATTAGGTGTTTTTATATCTATTCCTATAGCTGGAGTAATTGTATCTTTATTTGAAATTGATGAAATGAAATCAGAAGTTTAGTAATTGGTCATTTGTTAGGAAGTACCTTTTAGTTAATAATGTGAAAATAGCCATCTATAAATAAACATTGGGGAATGATGTCGGATTTAAGAGCGGAATTAACGGAAATTTTGGATGAGGCAGAGTGGGAGTGGCTAATTCCTCATGTACAAAGAGATGCGGTAATTTTGGTGGCACTTGAGCTAAACTTGGTGGATGTTGGAGTAGCGATCGCCAGTGATAACATACCATCAGTAGAACAGTGGATTGATCAACAATTGATTGTCAAACCCACTACAGTAC
Organism: Nostoc sp. FACHB-888; assembly: GCF_014696655.1. Lineage (NCBI taxonomy): Bacteria > Bacillati > Cyanobacteriota > Cyanophyceae > Nostocales > Nostocaceae > Nostoc > Nostoc sp. FACHB-888. Next base: position 120,943 of record NZ_JACJQM010000003.1, read on the forward strand.
AGGTAGGAGAATGGAATGGCAATCGCACTAAGCGATTTAATACTCTCATCGTTCAGCCTTACGTTCTGGCGCAAGAAATAGTCGCTAGTTAATCAGTTTCTGTAGCGTTTTCGATCAGAGTTGGTGTTGTGATAGTTTCTAAGGAAAGATGGCTTTTTGTGTCACTTATTACTTGGTTATTGCCACGCACTAACTGGCTGATTTGACCAATTAATTCGCCTAATTTGCCTTCGTCAAGTAAGGTGTTGATTAAGGAAAGCCCACTGGTAGATAATAGTAATTTGTTAATATCTTGGCTGCCACTACTACCGTTTGCACCAGGAAATGAATAGATCCGAGTATCTCCTAAAACTCCTGGTTGTGGTGCTAAAGCGGTGACAATTTCTGGTAGTTTATCGGCTAGCTCTGGCCAAATTGAGGTAATAATTTTGGCAGTGAGATTGGCATTAATAATAGAATTTTCGGCAGCAATTTTTGCTTGAATACCTTCTGCTTCTGCTAATATCTTCAGGAGTAATTTTACTGCCCTTGTGAGAGCGATCGCTACTTGCATCCTCACCAAACTCGGCAAAAATTTTGCCAATTGGCCGCGCTATTAATCCTCCCATCAATAGGCTGATTATCATCGAAAAAAATAATATTGTAAGCCCGAATAAACTGTTAACTTTATTATTAATAATCCCACGAAACCAAACATTCAACATCCAGCCGAAAACGCCCCAGAGACTCAAATCTGTTGCCAGTAACAATATAAGTGGAGCTTTACCAATACCTGCCCATCCCAGGAATTGTCCAAAACTCAATTCGTTATTCGTATCTGCATCAACGTCGGCATCAACGTCTGCATCAATATCTTCTCCTCCCCCGCCAGAAATTATCATAAATAAGAACAGCAAGACTCCCATCCCTATAAATATCCAATAGGGCAAGTTGGCTGGGCTGAACAGCATAATATTTCGTAAATTATATGTGCTGGTACTTTTATAGCATCTAAGTCTATTTAAATCTATGTTAATACTACAATATTTAATACAAAAAATTACATATTTATCCTATGAGTATTTGTCTATAAAATATCTATAATTTCTATTTAAAATAAAATATAATTATTAAGCAATGATTCACTAAATGAAGTAAATCAAAAATTATTTGATTACCGAAAAACTTCTATTTTTTTACAATATAGCCGCATTACATGGTTATATGAAGTCAACAAAAATATTTAATTTTAGACTAAGACGGCATTTCGTGTAGCATAAAATACATAAGTGTACAAGACGTGGAGGTAACAGAGGGGAAATATACCTCTTGACTATTGATTAAACCAAAATTTTCTCCTTTAAGATTTATCCATCTAGGAGCTAGAATTGTTACGATGATTTCAGATTAGATGTTGAAACCTTGATCCAATCTGAAACCTTAGAACTATTAGAATGGCATCGCCTCTGCCAGCATCTTGCCACCTTTGCGGCAACTAAGCTGGGGGCGACAGCTGCGCGTCATCTGAAAATACCTGATTCTCAGATTCAAAGCGAACAGTTGTTAGAGCAAACCAAAGAAGTCTACCAACTAGAAACTCGTCTCACCACGGGGCTGTCATTTGAAGGAATTCAAGATATTGGCGATTCCCTAGAACGGGCAGAACGCAGTGGAGTTTTGGCAGGGGATGAACTGTTAGGGATCGCCACCACTCTCGCTGGTGCTAGAAGTTTGCGCCGTGTCATCGACAATCAGGAAGATTTGCCGATATTGACTGAGTTGGTTGCCGATTTGCGGACTTATCCAGAACTAGAGCAAGAAATTCACCGATGTATTGATGAACGGGCCCAGGTAACTGACCGCGCGAGTCAAAAACTGGGAGAAATTCGCACAGATTTGCGGCGATTACGCAGCCAAATTACTCAAAAACTGCAAAATATATTACAGGCCAAATCTAGCGCAGTTCAAGAACAGCTAATTACGCAACGGGGCGATCGCTTTGTCATCCCGGTAAAAGCACCCCAAAAAGATGCAATCCCCGGTATTGTCCACGATACCTCTACTAGCGGTGCTACCCTTTACGTGGAACCGAATTCAGTAGTGCCTTTAGGCAACCAACTGCGGCAGATAATTAGAAGAGAGCAAGCAGAAGAAGAAGCAATTCGCCGCGTTTTGACAGAACGGGTAGCCGCAGTCAAACCAGATTTGGAGAGGTTGTTAGCGATCGCTACCACTTTGGATTTGGCAACCGCTAGATCACGGTATAGCTACTGGCTAGGAGCGAATCCGCCGCGATTTATCCGGCGAGAAGACAATGAAATCATTACCTTGCGGAATCTACGACATCCATTGTTAGTGTGGCAACAACAGCACGAACAAGGGCAACCAGTAGTTCCTGTAGATTTGCTGATAAACCCGCTAATTCGAGTAGTAACGATTACCGGGCCAAATACTGGTGGTAAAACTGTAACCTTAAAAACTTTAGGTTTAGCAGCATTGATGGCCAAAGTGGGTTTATTTGTCCCCGCCCGCGAACCAGTAGAAATACCTTGGTTTGATAAAGTGCTGGCAGATATTGGCGATGAACAATCCTTGCAGCAAAGTTTATCCACATTCTCTGGACACATCCGCCGAATTAGTCGGATTTTAGAAGCATTAGGGAATGGGAAAGATGAGGGAGAGTCCAATGCCCCATGCCCTATGCCCAATTCCCTAGTCTTACTCGATGAAGTCGGCGCCGGAACCGATCCAGTTGAAGGTAGCGCCTTAGCGATCGCCTTGTTGCAATATCTAGCCAACCATGCCCAGCTAACGATCGCCACCACTCACTTCGGGGAACTGAAAGCCCTAAAATACGAAGATGAGCGGTTTGAAAATGCCTCTGTTGAATTTGACGAAAGTACTCTCTCGCCTACTTACCGTCTGCTGTGGGGCATTCCCGGACGTTCTAATGCCTTAACCATTGCCCTGCGCTTGGGATTAAAGCCAGAAGTGGTACAAGAGGCGAAAACTCAAGTTGGAGAGGCTACAGATGAAGTTAACCAGGTGATTGCAGGCTTAGAAGCGCAACGCCGCAGCCAGGAAACCAAAGCAGCTCAAGCCCAAAGTTTGTTGCAGCAAGCAGAACGTTTATACAAAGAAGTATCCGCAAAAGCTGCAAGTTTGGAGGAGAGGGAAAGTAGTTTGCGGGCTTCACAGGAAATAGCAGTCAAAGAAGCGATCGCTCAAGCAAAAGGTGAAATTGCCCAAGTGATTCGCCGTTTGCAGAAAGGTACGCCCACAGCTCAAGAGGCCCAGCAAGCAACCAATGCTTTAAATCAAATTGGCCAACAATATCAGCCAGCAACGCCAGCAAAACCAAAAGCTGGGTTTATGCCCAAAGTAGGCGATCGCGTCCGCATTCCCAAACTCGGACAGATAGCGGATGTGATCACCGCCCCGGATCAAGATGGGGAGTTAAGTGTTCGCTTTGGGCTAATGAAGATGACGGTGAAGTTGCAAGACCTAGAATCTCTAGATGGTCAAAAACCCGAACCAATCGTCAAACCCAAACCAGCCCCAGCAGCAGTAACGCCACCACCGCAAAATGTCCCAGAAATTCGTACCTCGCAAAACACCATCGATTTGCGCGGTAAGCGAGTGGCTGATGCGGAATACATTTTAGATAAAGCCATCTCGGAAGCTACAGGCCCAGTCTGGATTATTCACGGGTATGGTACTGGCAAACTGCGACAAGGAGTTCACGCATTTTTGCAACAGCATCCCAGAGTTAACAACTACGAACCAGCAGAACAAGCAGATGGCGGCACCGGTGTTACTGTTGCTCACATCAAATAAAGAGCAGGAATGCTATGTTACTTGAACTCAATCAACTAATTGTTAAAGCCGGTCATCAGTTGTTGATTAAAGATGTCTCCTGGCCGGCATACAAACGAATTTTAGCAGAATTAGGAGACAATCGCAGTTCGCGCATAGGCTACAGTCAAGGGATGCTGGAAATAATGGCTCCATTGCCAGAACATGAAGTAGCTAAAGTTCTTATTGGGGATTTGGTAAAAGTTTTATTAGAAGAACTCGATCTGGAATTTTGGAGTTTAGGCTCTACGACTTTTAATAAGGAAAGTATGGATGCTGGGGTAGAACCCGATGATTGTTTCTATATCCAAAATGAAGCTAGAATTAGGGGCAAAGATAGAATCAATTTAGAAACCGACCCGCCTCCAGATTTGGCTATTGAAATTGATATTACCTCCCGCACTCGGTTCAATAATTATCAAGCTTTGAGAGTACCGGAACTGTGGCGATGGAACGGCAGCAAGTTGGAAATTAATGTCCTGTTAAACGGGAAATATGTAGAATCAAATACCAGTTCTATTTTCTCAAATTTTCCAATTTTCCAAGTGATTCCCGAATATTTGGTGCAGAGTAAAACTAATGGTAGAAATGCGACAATGAAAGCATTTCGTGCGTGGATAAGACAGCAAATTAGTAGCCAGATTTAGTTGAGATTGCCAGAAATTGCTATTTAAAAAAATTTGTGATCAGTGCTATAGAAGCATATAGTCTAAACTATTACCTCTGCCCATCAAGTTTATAAATGAGTTTTGATATGTGCGTGGTTTGCAGTTAGAGTTAGAGCTACGATACCAACTAAGTTGGAAGAAATCAATTAGCCAACATCTTCAAGCGTCGACTTTATCAAATTTTTCAGTTTGTCATTAGTTTCAAGGAGGCATCAATCGTCCTGATGTTGTCCAGACTGCCCTGAAATAAAAGGTTACATATAAGCAAAACTGGGGTGTAATGATATCTGGCAGCAAGAAGCACCTTTTGCAAACAGAGAAAAGATTTGTATAGTAATTATGTATACATAAATATCAAATAATAAACATCAAAAAATTCCAAAATTTAAAACCGCAAATAAATTAGGAGGTATTCTACATAATTACTTGACGATAATTAGCGGTTAGCATTCAAAACAATAGTTTATTTATACTCTTGTACGGAACTAGCAGCGAAAGCCGGGTAAACCTTAACTAGAATTGATACTTTTCTACTTTGTCGAAAATAAATTTTCATCTAGAGTAGGACAAAGATACCTACTGTTTACCACATAAAAAAGCTAGATGACCTCTGGCTCATAACTACGGGAAACCAAGCTTGATGCTTGAGAGTCTGGTTTCAAAATGGGTAACAGCAACATCCCCTATCAGCTTGATCACCTATGCTAAAAGTTATGCACTCGGCCGCCAACTCAGCCACTCCAAATTCCCAGTGGGAGGATCTAATCAAGCTTCCAGCCCCAAACACAGTTCAATGGGACAATATCAAAACCCAATTAGACTTGGTGCTGTTGGCGCTAGAAACCTTGACTGGAATTGGTTCAGAGGCTATGCTTTCGGCGGCAACTGATCTGAATTTAGAGTCAAGAGTGCCAGACCGCGTAGCTTTATGGCGACTCCGCCAATCAAATCCCCTACGCAAAGGTCAAGGAGGGCGAAAAAAGCTAGATGTCGAAGAAGCGCGATCGCTTGTTCTAATCATCTGCTACCTAGCCAAACAGCACCAGGAATTGATTCGCCGCGCCGTCGGTCTGTTGGAACAAATGGCAGAAAATAACCGGGAACCTCACCAAGCTGCTTTACTTGGAGATTATATTGATGCTTTTTGCAACACCTACCAAGAGCGGATGGAAGAGGACGAGCAAATCTCAACGGATTTACTAACCAACCTGGCATTAAAACTGCTTGTAGATTTACTTTTTTACAGTGCTCCTGGTGGGCATCGCCGTCTCTGGCTAGCACTTATAGATCGTTCTACAAAATTTTAGATTTGAAATTCCTCAACCAAAATTCGCTTGTGATTTGTTTGCTAGATTAGGAAATCCTTTGGATGGTCGTGAGCTTCTTGGGCGATGCACTATCACCTGGATTTCTCTTTGCATAACGGAAAGAACCTGACAAAATTCTGAGTGGAGGAATCCACCGTTTCAGCTTTTCTTTGCAAGCAACTAGCTCAAATTTTTGCAAAATCCCAAATAGTCTTCCTCGCCGTTCCTGCTATGCCTCTATCAAATTCTGTTATTCGTTGCTACACACCCCCTACTTGCACGCTAGAAGTATTCGCGCAAAGCTCACCTTTATCCCGTTGGATGGGGAAAACCGTCCTCAAGCATCTAAGCTTTGAGCTACGTTTTGATGATCCCCGACTCCCAGAAGAACAAAGAGTTCCAATTCGGGGCGATCGCGAACAACTCGAAGCTTTATGTGATGCAGTTACAAGCTACGTACAGCAATTCCTCCAACAGTCTCCAGAAAGCTTTTGCGTCAGTTTCTCCGACACCCAGGAGTCAAGCACAGCATTAGGTGAGCCGGAATTAAAGTCCTCTATAAAAACATTAAATTCCTTTAGTACCCAGATTCCTGGCGGAAATATCCGCTTAGAACCAAGTAGCCATTTAACTCACAATTTATTTCTCGGTTCTCTCGCCAACCACTCATCCGGCCCCGTAATTCAACTCAGTCTGCTGCAACTATTCGATTTGGCCAGTGCTTTAGATGAGTACTCAACTGATGTCATGGCACTCCCAACTCTCAATAGCACTTCGACTCTAAGGTTCCCTGTTTGGGCACCTGTTGCCGCAGTATTAGTATTAGGTGTAGGTTTATTACCACTTACTTGGCAATATGCTAACAACATTAGACAAAACCAACAGCAGACAGCTAAAACAGCAGATCCGGAAGCAGTAAAGACTGCTCTAGAACCTTCAACCTCACTAGGCTTTCCTACGCCTGAAACTGGACTCACCACTCCATCAAATAACTTGTTAGGTTCTACCCCTCCACTTTCCACATCCAGTTTACCCCAAGCACCTCTAACAGCCCCTAGTTCCAGTTTATCTATACCGCAACCTCCAAATAATGCACTGACAATACCTCAGGGGACGACTGCAAGCCTTCCTACTAATCCTGTGATGCCTTCTGCGGGCTTCACTAACGCACCATCCAGCAAAACCCCAGGCCAGGAAATTGCCATATTACCAAATCTTGGACAGAACCCTACAGGGTCAAGTCCCCAAGCTGGTGCTCTCCCTCAGCTGCGGAATTTGCCACCCAGACTATCTTCTAGTACAAGCAGCTTACCAACTAATATCTCACCAGTCCCCCCGTCTATTGGCACTATACCCAATAGTGGCAATACTTCTACCCAGCCCTCCTCACTAACCTCACAACAGCTAGAGCAAAGACCACTAACTTCACAACAGTTAGAGGAAAGAATCAATTCCCTACAGCCACCTTCTCCCGGAGAAAAACCTGCTTCACAACTTTCTTCCTCTAGAACTGCGGATAATAATCCCTTTATCGATCAATTAGGCGACGGACGCAAAACCCCTACATCCAGAGAAGTGGCTACTGGTACATTATTTGATACACCTCAAGTAGTAGAAGCCAGAGAATACTTGAAAAAGCGTTGGCAACCACCCACTGGGCTAGGACAAACATTAGAGTACAGTTTGATAGTCAGTGTTGACGGCACAGTGGAACGAATTTTTCCCCTTAATAAAGCAGCAAGAGAATTCGTTGATAATGCTGGGATGCCTGAAGTTGGTAAACCTTTTGTTTCCGCCAATACACGCGGACAAAATGTCAGAATTCGAGTTGTTCTTAGCCCTGATGGCAAGGTACAGACTTTTCCAGATGAATAAATCAGTAAATTAATCCGTTTAATCTGAGATATTGCACTAGTACACCACGGCGTATATGGAACAACCATTTAAAATCTCTAAAGAGCTTATTCCATAACACTTTTGACTTTTGACTTCCGCCTTGCGATACTAGTCCAAACAACCGCCGAGTAATTCATTACTCGGCTAATAAATAAAGTTGTCTTTAGACGACTAGTAATAGCCCAAGCACTACTTAAGTCGACTTGGGCAATTAACCTTGTACTTCGAGAGGCGTGCTACTTGGCTCATCGAAAATACTGAAAGATTTTAGCTTAATGCCACTTGTAAAAGTGGTACAAACCTTATGCCACTTTTGATTTACTCCAATTGCTCTTGAGCTTGATTTTTGGAGTCCAGTTACCAAACTGGTCTTACTATTGATACCAGTAAACCTACCACTTAATACAATCACTGATAACACCAATTCTCCAAAATTAAACTATAGATACAAGTCTGGAAACCTAGATTAAATCTTACGCCTCTTAATTACAAGTTACGAATTGGTATAAATCACTCATTTCAAAGGTAGGAAATATGCAAACAATTGGTACTCAAAAAGACAGTTCAGCTTGGGTTATTCAAACTTGGGCAGCTTTTGTGATTTCTATTTCTATGACCACCTTCGGTATTGTAAATTTACCTGTAAATAGCTGGGTGAAAGGCTTTATGGGTATGGGTTTGGCTTTTTCTGTTGGCTCAACTTTTACATTGGCAAAAACTACTAGGGACTTGCACGAAACAAGAAGATTAACCGCTAGGTTAGACGAAGCGAAAGTAGAAAAATTGCTTTCACAACATGATCCTCTAAATTTAAAATGAAGGTAGCCATACTAATTTTGGATTAAAAGGCTTTACTAAAAAGCCGTTTTAGCAATATCAAACAATACTACCTTTTCCAATTTGATGTGATCTACACATCAGAAACTAACTAGTATGACGAAAACAAAAGGACTGGTGTATCCAGTCCTTTATTGTATTGATTTAACGTTTTGATCTTAATAACGGGATTTTTTAGTTTTTAACTTTTGCTTTTTACGCCGACGTTCGCTAGCTACAACTGCTTGTTCTACCGGATAACCGATTAAAGGGATTACCTGATATTTGCGATCTTCTTCTAATTTTTTGAGTTCAGTGTAATCAACCCAGTGAATACAATCAACTGGACAAGTGTCAATTGCTTCTTGGATAATTTCCTCAGCATCCCCATCTTGGCGAACCACGCGCGATCGCCCGTAATCTGGTTCAATATAAAAAGTGTTACGTGCAACATGAGCGCAATGCTTACAACCAATACAGGTGATTTCATCAACATAAACACCATTTTGGCGCAGCAAACCACCCAATTCCGGTTCTAAACCAGAACGTCCTGGGGCATCGCGCAAAAAACCCCCCAATTCTGGTTCCAAACCGGAACGGTTGTCTTCTTGTTCTTCTGACGACGGCAGAAAATCAGCCATTACGCACTCCAGCGCTGTACTACTAGGCGAATTGAACCATCTTCATTTTTTTGTTGTTCAGAAACTTGAAAACCAACACGAGCGGTTTCTTTGACAACTGTTTGATAAGCATAGCGCTGTGTTACCTGGCGCAAGAACCCGTCCACAGACAGGTTTTGCTGCCAATATTGCAAATCAGCCACTAATTCATATTCCTTGCCATTCCATCTAAAGCCGATGTCATAGCCATTTTCCTGCTCAATACTAACTTCCGCAGGATGGGTTTGACCGCGATAGCCGCGTACTTCGCGTGGGCCGGGTTTCCAGTCTATGCCCAATTCAGTCAGAGCATCTTTCAAAGAATCAAGGTTACGGATTTGAGTCTTAATTTGGCTAAAGTGTGACATGGTCGTTGTGAATTAATAACGCTAAACTACTGAGAAAACTTACCAATCACTGTAAGTGGTGTGTGTATTCGCCACATTAGATTGCTGCACCTTCGCGGCGAAATATTCTGAGGTTGGCTCATGATTAAGTACTTGCCCCAGCTGTGCCTCTATTGCTGCTGTAACTTCAGCGCAAGAATTACCCACAATGCCAGTGACTTTCTCTTGTACCCGACCGTCTGGATAGATTATGAACTCTAATGTCTCCATGCTCTTGGCCAACCACGATAAGTACGCTTAAAATTCTACTGCCTTAGCAGAAGGCTATAAATACAGCCGTAGGAACATTTTTACGTTAGATACAAATTTGCCATTTGTTAACTAATGTTCCATCTATCAACATATATATCTCAGAATCTTTACAAAACTTATTAATACTATAAGCAGGCACATCAGTATTTAGTTAGTTTCTCTTAACCTCATCAATTAGTCAAGGTAACAACTGAGTTTGCCAAGTAAACTGCAAAAGCTCTAAAAATAAGCATTATAGAGAATATAGCCAGCAAGGAAATTTACAAAAATATAAAATTTATTGAGAAAGCTTATCATTTTCATGAAATTTGCCTTATTCTCTTGAGATTTCCTAAGTAGTTTGGAGTAGCGCAGGCTATGCTGCAAGACCTAGCTGCCCTATACCTCTTGAGTACGCGATAGCAAGTAACCTCTACTTATAACTGAATCATTAAGTAAAAATACTCCTTTGGATTTATCAAGAAAGGCAGAGAGCAGGAGGCTGAGTTGGAATACTGTCCGACGCTCTCTGCGAGACGCTGCGCGAACGTGGACTCGCTAACGCTACGGTATCCAGGGCGGCCACATCATGTCAATAAGCAAGCTATATTCTCAATATAGTCAAAAATAATGTCATTAACTCTTGCTTATTGCTAAGGTTTTAGGCGATCGCTTCGGGGCTTAAAAAATAATCAAACGCGAAATCCTGATTTTTTCGTTCCTTCTTAACCTTCGTTGTGATCAAGAGTAATTTAGATGCGTTTGCCCTGCTACGCTATCTTTTCTCTGCTGCGAACCATTGCCGAGCTTGCGGTTTAAGACCCCCACCAAATTTTTAATTTGGTGGCTTCTTTTTAGGAGGGGTTTGAATCCTAATAAGTGAAAAGAACCTTCTGTCTTCTTCAAGAACTTATAGAAGGAGCTAGTTGCCAAACCCTGGAATATTCTCTGATAACTTGCCGAGCCGGATCAGAAATAAATATTGTAGCTGTTTTGACAGCAATTTTTGCTGCATCTCGGCAACGCTGAAACTCACCTTCTTGACTGTGATATTGTTTTGCTAAATATACCATTTCCTTGGTTACATAATGCTTATTAATTAAATGCAGATTGCAACCTAGTAACATTATCAAAATAGCAGCTAATCTTGCTATTTCTTCTTCTATATCTTCAAACCTAGTTAGGACTTGATATGAATAAATCGTTGCATGGGATACGTTACACAACGCTTCCCAAAGAATTTTTAACTCTTTTGAACTTCTACCAAAGGTACAATGCAACTCAAGGTTTTTGCACTATTGTAGGCGATCGCTGCCAACACAGAAACTTTGCTTAAGATAAGTAATTATCCAGTGTGTACAATTCTTAGACGCATTATTCAGCAAACATTTCAGCCAAAGTACCTAAAACTGCTTTTTGTTCATCAGAGTCAATCTGATCTAGCTTTTTGACTAATCGATTTTTGTCAACTGTACGAATTTGATCCAAAACAATTTGCCCGTCCTTACCCTGGAACTGACAAGCAACACGAGTTGGATAAGATTGTCCTTTAGTTGTCATGGGAGCAACAATGACCGTAGCAATATATCTGTTCATCTCATCTGGTGAAATTACTACACAGGGTCTTGTCTTCTGAATCTCACTGCCAATCGTTGGGTCGAGGTTAACCAAAAATACATCAAATCGATTGACTACCACTCCCACTCTAGACGCTCCCACTCTGTAGTTACAGCATCATCGAGCAGTGCATCGTCGTGTTGCTTCGCCATAGTTGCAAATGCTTCCTCCCACCCCTGACGCGATTGAGAGGCAGCACGGACAATTAGGTGACAATCTTGAATTTCAATTTCCACCTCTTCATCAATACCACTTTGTTCCAGCAGAAGTTTAGGAATGCGAATACCTTGAGAGTTCCCAATTTTAATAATACGGGTTCTAATTGCTGTTCCCATGAGGATACTTATCCCTAGCTGTAATTACATTGTGATTACACTCAAGGATTTTGTCAACAACTGTTCAATTGGTCAATAATTTTTAAGGCGATGCCTACGGTGGTAGACTATGCACTTTCAGGTATATGTGTAATATGCGTAGGTTTAGATAAATAGCTTTGGTGTAGTCTTGAAGTATGCCAACAATTTTAAGAATTGGTGCTTACCGTTTCTACTTCTACAGTCATGAACCTAATGAGCCACCCCACATTCATATTGATCGGGATGACTCAACAGCTAAGTTTTGGCTTGAGCAGGTCAGTTTATCAAGTAGCATTGGCTTTAGCCCCAAAGAACTGCGAAAATTAGAAGAGTTAGTACAAGAAAATCAAGCAAAACTTTTGGAGGCTTGGGATGGGTATTTTGGCAGTTCGGGCGGATGAAAGAGTTAAAGATGTACGTTTTACTGAAGAAACTATCAGTGTTGACTTGATGGACGGGCGAACAATCACAGTGCCATTAGTTTGGTATCCCAGGCTGCTCAATGCTACCCTTGAACAACGATTAAAATGGGAAACCTGCGGAGGCGGCTTTGGTATTCATTGGGAAGAAATTGATGAAGACCTTAGCACAGAAGGAATGCTGCGTGGCGCACCTGCACCAAGAACCAAAGTGGTAAGTTAAGCGATCGCTCTAGGCGCTACAATAAGCGATCGCACAATCTTCTTTGCGTATTATATATAGAAAGCTTTCTCTGGCTTACACTGTAACCATTTCCGGGACTGAATCAGGGGATGCTGGCTCGAAATGTAACACCATTATTTGCTCTGGGCGTAAACCAACAGATTCATAAGTGCGGCCATTGCGTAGGCGTAGCCCGCCGAAGGCATCGCTAAATTCAACCTCAAATGCAGCACCATCGGCTAATAATTCTACTACTGTGCCAACTTGACCACGGTGCAAGTTGTATTCAGGTAGATCAACTGTCAGTGCTACTACATTCAGCAACTTGATTGTATTTTTAGTCATCTTCTATCACTTCCAAATATTTACAGAGGATAGCAGGTAGTTAATCTGGGGACATTAGAACCTTTTTCAATAATCCAACCACTCATAATTGGTCTTTCTAACTACCATAGGCTATCGTTTTAATCAATACTCAGATGCTTATAAAGCTCTAGCTTGAACTTAAATTCTTGAATCAAAGGCTTTCGCTAGAAGTTTGTATATTCGTTTCAAAATCATAAATAGAGTTAAAATAAATTGGACAGAAAAGTAGTAAATTATTGATGCTAGTAACAATTGTAATAAGCATAAGTTGATCATTCCAAAATTACAGCTTCTAGGTTTTAAGAAATAGGTTAATAATATAACTACAGTTATGATGGAAGTTAATATTGAGAAAGATACATTGACATATATTTCTCGAAGTAACTCACGCCTTTGAATAATTTTTTTAATTTCAATTTGATCTGTAGTTTGGTTCTGATCTGTATTTTTTCCTGAAATATCATAAACTAATAAGAGCAAGTTGAATAATAAAGCTGAAAATATTGATAAAGAAGTAATTAGGGCATTAACCAAACCATCATTTAGAATAACTCCTAAATAAATCATTACAGCAGAAATAATAGCAGGTAAAATAAAGAACAATATGATATCTGGATAGTATATTTTTCCTGTTTGACTGCTCTTTAATGTCGCAATATGGTCTTTAATGATACTAAAAATTGAAATTTTGCTTAACATTATCTTTACTAAGGATAGATTTGATTAATAACTTCTTTTAGATAAGTTTTCGTAATTGTTTGTATACTTTGAAAAGTGGGATAATCATCAGAATCTATAACGACCTTATCAGATATATCATAGTAAATTTTACCTCTGTGAAGGCAACCTAAATCAAATGTTCTAAGACTTCCATCAAGATCAACATCAACCTTTACAGTGTCGTAATCGAAGTTAAAATCACGAAGTTCGATAAGATTTTTAACACTGCCTTTTGAGTTAAAAAAGTTTTGAATTTTACCCATAAAAGGAATTTTATTCCCAGATAATACGATTTCCATGTTGTAGGGAATTTCTTCATGACCTTCATCAAGTCCATCAACTCGATCAAGGGGAGCTTGATACTTAACACATCGAAGCTTTTTAATAGTGCCTCCGTATAGAATTTTTTTAATTATTTCCTCTTGTACTAAAGTATTTATCTCAACTGCAAAACCTGGAAACTTCTCAGAAAAGTACTTGTCTAGGAAAGTACCAAAGTGTGTGCGAATACCATATTTACCTGTACGCTGTAAAAGCATAATTCCTTCATTTGTGTCTTTTGGAATATAAATCAAGAAATAAAAAGGTAGAACTTCAGCATCACTCTTCTTTTTTTTATAAGTTATCGAATCTGTATCTACGTCTCGAAGCTTGCTAGAAATACCGTAGATACCACTTTCAATAAGTCCATTGATACTTCTTCCATCATCTTGAATTTGGGAAGCTTTCATGTAAATGTTATAAACATCATTTCTTTTATTAGTAGTTAATTGTTGAAGAAAACTTGATATTACATTAAGCAAATCATCATAGCCATTAAAACAGTTGAGTCTACAGTAATTAGGTGGATGATTCCCTTTATGATTTTTATCTCTCTTTTTTTCAATCCTAATGGTATAAGCTGATAAAAATGTTCGCATACTTTCTCTCAAATTTTGATTTGATCAAGACTTAACTATAGACAACCTAAAGTGTACTTAACATCAATAGATAACCTCAAAATACTATTTCATCAGATCCCCTCTTGGTATGACTAGTTATTATACGTTATGCTTCCGTATGGAACTAGATTAACGGGAATATTTATCGTTGAGATAAGGTAGTAGGCAAGAGGGTTTTAGCCTTTTTTATCTTTCTTTCTCATAGTTATCTTTATTTGTGCCTTTTTACTTACTTTTGCGAAGACGGTAAATACTGAAAGCTGTTAACCTCATTTTTAACCCACGAAGGTGGGTTTTGTCTGTGTAGCCGCGACTTCCAGTCGCCAAGGCAAGTAATAAATTTAGACTTTTTAAACTACCTCTAAATCACTCAGCAAGAATTTCTGGTGAAAAAACTGATTTGGTTGGGGAAGAAACTAGGATAATAAAGCATAATTAACCTTTATAGCTAAAAGCTGTCAGCCATCAGCCACAAGCTGAGATGGTAAAGTTTGAAGGCAAGTGATTCAACTTAAGTAATTGACTATGAGTACAGCAAATATTTCGTCAGCGATACGTATAGGAGTACTAGGTTTCGGCGGACTCGGACAAGCCGCCGCCAAGGTACTTGCTGCTAAACAGGAAATGATTTTAGTCGCAGCAGCAGATCAAAAAGGTTACGCTTACGCTGCTGAAGGTTTAAATACTCAACAATGCATTGCAACCTACCAATCCCAAGGTTCGGTAGGTTATTTAGAGCCAGTTGGTACGTTAACAAATCAAAGTATTCAGGATGTAATTGCAATAGCTCAACCTGTGGATGGGTATTTTCTGGCTTTACCCAACCTACCAAACGATTTTATCCCCTCTGTAGCCAAAGAGTTTATTAAATCTGGTTGGCGTGGGGTGTTAGTGGATGCAATTAAGCGCACCACTGCTGTAGAACAACTACTAGCGATGAAAGAAGAACTCCTTGCAGCCGGGATTACCTATATGACAGGCTGTGGTGCTACACCCGGACTGTTAACCGCCGCCGCCGCATTAGCAGCCCAAAGCTACGCCGAAATTCATCAAGTTGAAATTACCTTTGGAGTGGGAATTGCCAACTGGGAAGCTTACCGCGCCACTGTTCGGGAAGATATTGGTCATATGCCTGGTTATACAGTGGAAACCGCTAGGGCGATGACTGAGGCAGAAGTAGAAGCACTACTAGATAAAACCAATGGTGTGCTTACCTTGAAGAATATGGAACACGCTGATGATGTGATGCTAGAGGTAGCGGGAATTTGCGATCGCGATCGCGTTACTGTTGGTGGTGTAGTCGATACTCGTAATCCTAAAAAGCCTCTTAGCACCAATGTTAAGGTAACAGGGCGCACCTTTGAAGGGAAAATTTCTACCCATACCTTTACTCTGGGAGATGAAACCAGTATGGCAGCCAATGTCTGCGGACCTGCCTTTGGCTATCTCAAAGCTGGTAGACAATTGCACCAACGCGGCATCTATGGAATATTTACTGCTGCCGAAATTATGCCGCAATTTGTTAGGTAATAGTTAAAAGTTAGGAGTTAGGAGTTAGAAGTTAAAAACTTAAACTTGAGACTTAACAATCTCTGGCTTTGTGCAAAATTTGCAATTTAAAACTTTTAACTCCTCACTTTCAACGTTTAACTTATTTAATTCTCTTTATTAACTCCTAATCTTTTTAAGTTGGGGGAATTTATGAAGAGAAAATATTTGGTAAATTCTCCTCAACTAGTGGAGCTGATGTTTGCATAATAAATGGAAGTTCGGCTCCTATTAGTCCTCGTTGGATGCGTTCTAAAGTATCACTAAAAACAACAAACAGAGGATATATAGTATTAGCTCCCTCACTCAAAATATGACTGTGGCGCAGAGGCATTAACCACTCATAATCATTGTCCAAGAAAACTTGGGTTTGTCGCCAACGTCCTAACAAATCAGAAAAATCTTCGTGAGCACGGTGAATAAAAACTAAAATTTCTGCTCCAGTTTTGATTTTCCACTCTGGATCGCACATCAAAATTGCCACATCACAGGGTAAGCAAATCGTTTGTGGGTCTGTTGTAGCAGTATTGCGAAGACGGACAATTGGCAAGGGAATACTAATGACACTTTCATCAGGACGGCGCAAACTGGGAATCATCTCTAAGTATGGCCGATATTGTTTTAGTAAGGCGATCGCAGCTAGATGATTGCTGTACTCTGCCAAACTCGCTTCGTAGTGAGATTTTTGCACAGTCATAGTTTATTCAATAGTTAGGAGTGAGGAGTTATATATAAAATTAAGTAGTTAGGAATTAATAATGAAGATGAGAAATAAAGAGTTTAAACTCCTAACTTATAACTCCTAACTCCTAACTTTTAATCCCCTATCCCAACGTTTCAAATACCTTAAACATAGGCAGATACATTGCTAGCAGAATGGTTCCAACCATTCCGCCCAGAACTACAATCATAACTGGTTCCAAAATACTAGTCATTGCTTTTACCGCTTGCTCGACTTCATCTTCATAGAAATCAGCAACTTTCATCAACATTGCATCTAATTCTCCAGTTTCTTCTCCAATACTAATCATCTGAATTGCCATAGCCGGAAAAACGGCATCTTTTTGTAAAGCAATGCTAATCATACCTCCTTGTTGAATCTCCATGCGGGCTGCGTCTATAGCATTGGCAATTACTTGGTTTCCGGATGTATCTCGGACAATTTCTAAGCAAGTTAAAATTGGTACACCTGAACGAGTCAAAGAACCAAAAGTCCGGCTAAAGCGGGCAACTGAAGATTTTTGAATTAAGTCACCAAACAATGGCAGCTTGAGGGAAAGACGATCAATTGTTATGCGACCAACAGGAGTCTTAGCGTATTGTGTATAGGCAATTCTCAATCCTACAAGAATAGCAATAAGCAGGAAAACCTTCTGACTTCTCAGAAATTGACTAACATCCATGAGGAATTGCGTTAAAGGCGGTAATTCAGTTCCGATTTGTGTAAAAATATTAGCAAAAATAGGAATCAGAAAAATGGTCATACCGAGAAAGATAGCAACTGCTATAAAACCTACAACAGTTGGATAAGACAATGCTGATTTAATTTGGTTTTGTAAGCGGGCAACATCTTCTAACAACTTGGCTAAACGATTCAATACTTCGTCTAAAACACCACCAACTTCGCCTGCTTGAATCATACTCACATATAATCCATCAAAGCAGTCAGGATGCTTCCGCATTGACTCTGAAAGATTCATTCCGCTTTGAACATCACTACTAATCTCCACAAGAGCTTGTTTCAGTTTAGGATTACTACACTGTTCGGAAAGTACCCCTAAACTTCTAACGATCGCAACTCCCGCATTCATCAAAACGGCAAATTGACGGGAAAAAACGGCTTTGTCTTTCACAGAAACCTTAACTAAGGAAGTCTGGAATTTTTTTAAGTCAAAATTTGTCTGAAATCCTTGAAATTGTTTGAGTTCTTGGACTACAAAACCTTGATCTCTAAGATTAGTACGAGCTTGTACCAAAGATTCAGCAGTAATTTTTTCCGTTCGAGATTTTCCTTGAGAATCCCGAACACGAGCAACGTAGGTTGGCATAAATCAATTCAAAATTAAAAATTCAAATTCAAAATAGTCAAGGGTTTTTCATCCCCCTCATCTTTCCAATTCCTTAATGGGCTTTGGCAGCAGCACCGGGTTTCGCACCTGCGGCAGCTCCTTGCGGTGTAGAATTACCAATGAGACGTTGAATTTCATCTGGCTTAGAAGTCTTAGACATAGCAGCTTCAAAGGAGATAGTTCCTGCTTTGTAAAAATCGGCTAAAACCTTCTCCAGAGTTTGCATCCCCAATTTGCCGCCAGTTTGAATTGCTGAGTAAATTTGAGATGTTTTGCCTTCTCGAATCAAGTTAGAAATAGCAGGAGTGACAATCAGAATTTCTTGAGCCATCACCCGACCATATTCACCGGGTTTAGGATTTTTCTTGGATACCAAAGTTTGGCTAAATACTCCCACTAACGAGTTAGATAACTGCACCCGCACTTGGGTTTGTCTTTCGTGGGGGAAAACATCAATAATCCGGTCAACTGTCTGCGCGGCGGAACTGGTGTGGAGAGTGCCAAATACCAAGTGTCCTGTTTCTGCTGCGGAAATCGCCAAAGAAATCGTTTCTAAATCGCGCATTTCTCCCACTAGAATAATATCTGGATCTTCCCGCAAAGCTGCTTTTAAAGCATTAGCAAAGCTCTTAGTATCTTCACCCAGTTGTCGTTGGTGAACCAAGCTTTTAATTGGTTCATAGACAAATTCAATTGGGTCTTCCACTGTTAAAATATGCTCTGCCTTGGTGCGGTTAATCAAGTCGATCATCGCCGCTAGGGTAGTTGTCTTCCCGGAACCTGTAGGGCCTGTCACTAGAATTAGCCCTCTCGGCTTATCACACATTTCTCGCACTATATCTGGCAGACCTAATTTTTCAAAGTTAGGAATTTTAGAACTTAATGCCCGTAAGCAAGCAGCATAAGCACCACGTTCTTTATAGACATTGACCCGGAAGCGAGCTAAACCCTTAACACCATAAGAACAATCCAACTCCCAGGTTTGCTCTAAGGTTTTGCGTTGGGTGTTGTTGAGCATACTGAAAATCAGCCTTTGACATTGATCAGCTGTCAATACGTGTTCACCTATGGGGGTGAGTTTGCCACTGATGCGGAAGTAGGGAGGCAAACCTGCGGATAAGTGCAGATCCGAGCCACCCATTTCAATCAACTGCTCCATCAGGTCTTCAATCATCATTTCCATAATTCTGCTCCTTTTAATGCTTGTTATTTGTTATTTGTTATTTGTCCTTTGTCCTACCCTGCGGGAAGCCGCAGAAGCGTCTATGTTATTTGTCAGTTGTCTAAAGTTATTAAGCCTTCACCAATGACTAATGACTAATGACCAATGACTAATCTCAAAACCGAGATGTCATACAGTAAGGACAATCCAACCATTCTTGTTTTAATGTGGCGTTGCAAGTCCGGCAGGTAAGACCAATCTTGCGTTTGGCTTTTAACTCGGCTTCCAAACCAGTATCAGTAAACGTCACTCGTTCTACTTCTTCTAGGGTGGTAGAACCTTGGCGCACTAAGTCCAAACTGTAAGCTAGTAAGGTTTTCATGCCCTCTTCTATTGCCACTTCCTTGATACGTTCCGTGGGTGCATCTTCGTTGATAAGGGTTTGTAGGTTTTCGGTGACTCGCATGACTTCATAGACACCACAACGCCCTTTGTAGCCGACGCCATTACATTTTGAGCAAAGCTGATTTTTGGTTTTGGCTTCGGCGATCGCATCTAATGTCAAGGTGTTAGCTTTATAGAAGGTAACTCCAACATCTGAAGAAGCTGATAGACCATAACGAGCTAATTCCTCGGTTGTGGGAGTGTAGGGAACACGACATTCAGAACATACACGCCGCACCAAACGTTGAGCTAGAACACCAATTAGGGAACTAGAAACCATGAAAGGCTCAATTCCCATTTCTCCCAAACGAGCGATCGCACCTGGGGCATCGTTGGTATGTAAGGTAGTTAATACTAAGTGACCAGTCAAGGCAGCTTCAATTGCTGTTTTTGCCGTCTCTTTATCCCGCGTTTCACCCACTAGCAGCACATCTGGGTCTTGTCGTAAGAAAGCCCGCAGAGCGGTAGCAAAATCCAGCCCTTTTTCTCGAATCACCTGTACTTGAGTAATCCCTGGCAGACTGTACTCAATTGGGTCTTCCACAGTACTGATATTAATTCCGGGATCATTCTTTTCTGACAGTGCAGAATACAGCGAGGTTGTTTTCCCAGAACCAGTTGGCCCAGTCACCAAAATCAGACCGAAGGGACGACTTACCATATCCTTGACAATATCTAAAGTCTCTGGATCGGTAATTAACTTATCTAATCCCAGCTGGGTTGAAGAGTTATCCAAAATCCGCAGCACCACCTTTTCCCCGTAGCGACTGGGTAAGGTATTTACACGAAAGTCCACCTTACGTCCCTCAAACATCCGCCGGATGCGCCCATCTTGGGGTAAACGTCGTTCGGCAATGTCTAGATTGGAGATGATTTTAAATCGGGCTGTCACCGCCGGAATGATTTTTTTCGGTAGAGGATCAAAAGCTTCACGTAGTACCCCATCCTTCCGAAAGCGAATGCGTAAGTTTTCTTCTTGCGGTTCTATATGAATATCAGAAACGCCCTCATGCAAGGCTTTAGCTAGGATTCTGTTGACTAAGTTGATGACTGGGGCATCCTCTGCACCCTTCATCGCTGCCCCTAGATCAGCCTCCATTTCTTCAGGAGCATCCGAAATATCGAGATTTCCGAGGTTTTCTAAATCCTGATTAATATCTGTAAACTTTTGTTGTTCTAGGTGCTTTTGCTTAACAGCCATTTCATCCAGATATCGGTTGATTAGCTGCTGGTAGTCTTCCTGTGTAATCACCATGCGCTGCAACGCCAAGCCTTGGGGTCGCAAGATCCGGTTCAGATCATCGGAAGCCTCTAGATTATCTGGAGCGACCATCGCCACTAAAACTGAGGGCGGGGTTTGGTCTTCGTGTTTCGATAGTGGTACTAAACGATGGCGACGGCAGATATCCACTGGGATGAGGGTTTCAATCAGGTTCCCCATCATCGTGTTGCCAAGGGAGTTGACTTCCGGATCAAGAAATTCAACACCGTATAGTATTTTAAGTTCAAATAGCTGCTGTTTTTTGTATTGCCTGAGCAACTCAGGTGATAATTCTTGCCCAGTAATTGACTCTAATACTTCCGTTAAGGGCCTGCCAGATTTGCGGCTTTCAATTAGTGCCTGCCTCATCTGTTCGGTATTGACATAGCCAGATTGCACTAGCTTGTTGCCAAAGGGCGAAAACTCTGTTCTGGTAGTTAGAGCGGTACTGCGCCGTTGTGGTGACGAGTAAGTCATAAATGAGCAATTGATTTGGGGAAACCTCTGCTTAAAGTATTCCCAGGCTGGGAGACAGAATTCTCATGTATCGAAAAAGTCCTAAGTCACCGAACTTCTGAGTGATGGCTTCCGTTGCTCAAATTTCTTGCTTAGTGCTGAGTCAAAAAGAAGTAATAGTAGAGAAAATATAAATTCCTGACTACGTTAAATCAACAAATTTTTAGTTATAGGGATAACCCAAGACTCAAAACATCTGACTCAGCACTGGCTCAACCATATCTATCCGCTAACAACACTTAGCACTTCCGAAGGAATGACAATATTTGATAAATGGTTAAATTTTAAGTAGTAATTCATTAAAAAACTGACTCATGAATCAGATGAAGGGCGAATCATATTTAGTGCCACTTTTCCAAATTACTTGCTGCTAGAGGTACACTACTCGTTCGGGTTACCGCCTTAGTGGGGTCTACGCTAACGTGTTCACCATTTGCCACAATAAGAGGGCGGTTACATCACTTCTAGGAACTTGTCGGCAATAAAATCAGCCTCAGTTGCAAGTCGTAGATGACGACGGTTGCAAGCTGTGGAAATACACTGCCATAAAAAGCATCTGGAATGAGTAGACAATGATGGATGAAAATAAACAGATAAACAATACAAGCCAGCAATTGGGTGAACCAACAGAGGTAAAGCAAGAAATGAAGAGTGATTCCCAAGCCCAAATTAATTTCAATGAATCTGGTAGCGAGGTTACAGAGCAAGTGGCAGCCCAAACCAATATATCGGGGGAGCCGACTACTTTCAATCCAGAAATTGGTGTCGCTGCATCCGAAAACACTGGAGTGCAAACAGCAGCTTTGGCAGAACTGACTCAACAAATCGAGTCTCTCAAAACGCAACTAGAAGAGCGTAGTACTCAATATATGCGGATTGCCGCAGATTTTGAGAATTATCGGAAACGCACTAGCAAAGAAAAAGAAGAGCTAGAGACGTTGATGAAGCGGAATACGATTCTGGAATTGCTGCCAGTGGTCGATAATTTTGAGCGGGCCCGATCGCACCTCAAACCGCAATCTGATGGTGAAATGACCATGCACAAAAGCTACCAAGGCGTTTACAAACAATTAGTAGATAGCCTGAAGCGCTTGGGTGTATCACCAATGCGTCCTGAAGGTCAAGAATTTGATCCTAACCTGCATGAAGCAGTAATGCGGGAACCTACGGATGAACATCCTGAAGGAACAGTGTTAGAAGAGTTAGTGCGCGGATATTACTTGGGCGATCGCGTGCTACGCCATGCAATGGTCAAAGTAGCTGCTCCAAAGGAAGATACACCTTCTACGGAGCAAGATCAGTCGAGTCCAGCCAACAGTTAAGCTGTAGTCGCTCGTCTCGCTGACCTAAAGTGCCTGGGTTCTAGTAAGGACGAGCATCGCGTACCTAAAACTTGGACAAGGCTTTGGATAACTCTCTGTGTTTCAACTTCTCTTTTGCTACCAGCAACAGAGGTTCCACAGACGTTATCCCCTAGCCTTGGTTCGTAGCAAAAAAGTTAGTCCGCGACAGATTACAGCAGAACAACTCGGTAAAAATACTGGCAAGTATGGGAAAAGTTATTGGGATCGACTTAGGCACTACTAACAGTTGCGTCGCAGTTTTGGAGGGCGGTCAACCACTGGTGATCTCCAATTCTGAAGGTGGACGAACTACTCCAAGTATTGTGGGATTTGGGAAGAGTGGCGATCGCTTGATTGGTCAATTGGCAAAGCGCCAAGCCGTAACCAATGCCGAAAACACAATTTACAGTATTAAACGATTTATCGGGCGGCGTTGGGAAGATACTGACATAGAACGTGATCGCGTCCCCTACAACTGTGTCAAAGGTCGAGATGATACCGTTGATGTCCAAATTCGCTCAAAAAACTACACGCCACAAGAACTATCCGCCATGATCCTGCAAAAACTGAAGCAGGATGCGGAAAACTTCTTGGGTGAGGAAGTCACTCAGGCAGTGATCACCGTACCAGCATATTTTACAGATGCCCAAAGACAAGCAACTAAAGATGCTGGCACAATTGCTGGACTAGAAGTCCTGCGAATCATCAATGAACCAACGGCTGCGGCTTTAGCTTTCGGATTGGAAAAGCAAGACCAAGAGCAGCTAATTTTAGTATTTGACTTAGGAGGCGGTACTTTTGACGTATCGATCCTGCAACTTGGAGATGGCGTTTTTGAAGTTAAGGCTACTTGTGGTAACAACCACTTGGGTGGAGACGACTTTGATAATGCGATCGTGCTTTGGATGATGGAACGCTTCCAGCAACAAGAGAAAATCGACCTTTCCCACGATAAGATGGCACTGCAACGCCTGCGGGAAGCAGCAGAGAAGGCAAAAATTGAACTCTCCAGCATGATGAATACCTCCATCAACTTGCCGTTTATCACAGCTGATGAAACCGGGCCAAAGCATCTGGAAATGGAACTCAGCCGTTCTAAATTTGAAGAACTGGCACTTAATTTAATTGAAGGTACCATCGAACCAATGATCCAAGCGCTCAAAGATGCGGATCTCAAACCACAAGCCATAGATCGGATTATTTTGGTAGGTGGTTCTACCCGTATTCCCGCAGTCCAAAACGCGCTAATTAAGTTTTTCAATGGCAAAGCTCCCGATCGCTCTATCAACCCTGACGAAGCGGTAGCATTGGGAGCGGCTATCCAAGCAGGAGTGTTGGGTGGCGAAGTCGATAATCTCTTACTTTTGGATGTCACCCCCCTGTCCTTGGGAATTGAAACTTTGGGTGAAGTGTTCACCAAAATCATTGAACGCAACACCACAATTCCTACAAGTAAGTCACAAGTTTTTTCCACAGCAGTTGATGGGCAAACCTCGGTAGAAATTCACGTTCTGCAAGGTGAACGGGCAATGTCACGAGATAATAAAAGTCTCGGCAAGTTTCTGTTAGCAGGAATTCCCCCATCTCCCCGTGGTGTGCCGCAAATTGAAGTATCTTTTGAAATCGATGTCAACGGCATCATGAAGGTTTCTGCCCAAGACAAAGGTACAGGTAGAGAACAGAGTATCAGGATTACCAATACAGGTGGTTTGAGTACCAACGAAGTCGAACGGATGCGTCAAGAGGCCGAACTGTTTTTTGAAGAAGATAGAAGACGTAAAGAACTGGTTGAACTCAAAAACCAAGCAGATAATCTGTTGTTCAGTTACGAATCCACCATCAAGGATAATAGCAACTTTATCGGCGACCAGATGAAAACCCTGGCCAGTGAAAAAGTTTCACAACTTCAAGCTGCAATGATCGACTCCAGCATCTCCATAGTGGAATTTAAGCAGCGCTTAGACGACTTCCAACAAACCCTGTTTGCAATTGGTGCTGATGTCTATAATCGAGCTAATAATCAAAGTGATGAGATTGAAAAGGCTTCAACTAGTCTTTCTACTCCAGAAGTAGACTCACCAATGAATGGCACACTAATACCACAATTCAACTTTGATTTTGACGAAGAAAGTACTGCCCAGGTTGATTATGAGGCAATAGATTAGGGATTGGGCATGGGGCATTGAGCATAGTTTTCTCTATGTCCCCCTTGCCTCCCTTGGCGCTTCCCTACTCCCCTAAGTTGCAGAATTTTATTAAGACATTTTAATATATCTAAATATTGATTATAAATTTAGCGAAGTTTCACAAGACCCCAGCAGTTTGCTAGATTGTAGAAGCAAATTACTGCTAGGCAGTATGTCGGTTCAGATGCACTTCCATTGCATCTGGGTGGTTTTCCACACCTAATGGTGCGGCTAGCCCCTCTGGTTGATGGGCGGGGTTTTCCTCTCCTACGTAGCACAATTGTAAAAGAGACAGCCGACTCGGCAGTGAGAAGTCTGAGCAGAGGCTTCCCCTGCTCATAACTTTTATAGCTTTTGTCGTCTCCCACGAGGAAAGCACCTGTTGCTCAAGATTTGTCGGTGATTTTTGTAAAGGGTAAAGGGTAAAATCAGTTATTAACAAAAATTAATTTTATCTTCTGCCTGACCTCCGGCAAGCCGCCCTTTAAAGGATAGTGTGTTTCTCTTGCATATCTGTAAAGTAAAACCCCTTCCTGTAGGGTAGCAAGTGACCGTGAGTGACGTTCTACTGACTTCTGCTTTCTTCCTTCTAACTTTTACCTTTGCTATATGGCCCGCGACTATTATGAAATCCTGGGTGTCTCTCGTGACACCGACAAAGAAGAAATCAAACAAGCTTATCGCCGTCTAGCCCGGAAGTATCACCCAGATGTGAACAAAGAACCGGGGGCGGAGGATCGGTTTAAAGAAATTAACCGCGCTTATGAGGTACTCTCAGAGCCAGAAACCCGCGCTCGTTATGATCGCTTTGGCCCAGAGGGTGTGTCAGGTGCTGGCGCTGGCTTCCAAGATGTGGGCGATATGGGTGGTTTTGCCGATATCTTTGAAAGCATTTTTAGCGGCTTTGCTGGTGGTATGGGTAATCCCACGCAACAAAGACGGCGCAGTGGACCTGCAAGGGGCGATGACCTGCGGCTAGACCTGAAGTTAGACTTTCGGGAAGCGGTATTTGGCGGGGAAAAAGAAATTCGCATTTCCCATCTAGAAAATTGTGAAGTCTGTAGCGGTTCTGGTGCTAAACCTGGAACCCGCCCTCGGACTTGTTCGACTTGTACCGGATCGGGTCAAGTCCGCCGTGTCACTAGAACACCTTTTGGCAGTTTCACCCAAGTCTCGACTTGTCCCACCTGTAATGGGACAGGGATGGTAATTGAAGATAAGTGTGATGCGTGTGATGGTAAGGGTGCAAATCAAGTTACAAAGAAACTCAAAATTACCATTCCGGCTGGGGTGGATAATGGCACACGCTTGCGGATTTCTAGTGAAGGAGATGCTGGTCAACGCAGTGGCCCTCCTGGGGATTTGTACGTTTACTTGTTCGTAAATGAGGACGAGGAATTCCAACGGGATGGCATTAATATTCTCTCGGAAATCAAACTTAGCTACCTGCAAGCGATTTTAGGTTGTCGCTTAGAGGTAGATACGGTCGATGGACCAGTAGAACTGATCGTTCCGGCTGGAACCCAGCCCAATACGGTGATGAAGTTGGAAAATCGCGGTGTACCCCGTTTAGGTAATCCTGTTAGTCGAGGGGATCATATGCTGACAGTATTAATTGATATTCCCAGCAAGGTCACCCCTGAGGAGAGGGAACTGTTAGAGAAGCTGGCTAAAATTAAGGGAGATCGCACTGGTAAAGGCGGTTTAGAAGGATTCTTGGGAAATTTATTTAAGTAATGCAGCCCTCTTCTCTTTTAACTCCTGATGCTCAACTTGATTTACGCGGCACTCCTTGCCCAATTAATTTTGTGCGGACAAAACTACGTCTGGAGAAAATGCCATTGGGAGGTTTGCTAGAAGTCTGGCTAGACCCTGGTGAGCCGATTGAGCAGGTTCCCGATAGTCTAACAATGTCAGGTTATCAGGTGGAACAGATTACAGACTGTAGTAGTTATTTTTCTCTGTTAGTACGCCGCCCAGATGCTGGCCAATGACAGGGGAAAATTTTGCTGCAACTGAGGTTTTATTGGGTACGGTGCTAGCCGTGCAAGCTAATTTTTACCGAGTACAACTGGATCAAGAGGATGGGGAGATTAGGGAGATGAGGGAGCAAGATTCTCATCTTCCCCATCCCCCTCTCCTGCTCTGTACTCGCCGAACACGCCTGAAAAAAATCGGGCAACAGGTGATGGTAGGCGATCGCGTTGTGGTAGAAGAGCCAGATTGGGCTGGGGGACGGGGAGCGATCGCTGATGTTTTACCCCGCCAAAGTGAATTGGATCGTCCAGCGATCGCCAATGTTAACCAAATCCTATTGGTATTTGCCGTTGCTGATCCGCCTTTGGAACCTTATCAACTGAGTCGGTTTCTGATTAAGGCTGAGTCTACAGGCTTAGATGTACTTTTATGTTTGAATAAAAGTGATTTAATTTCACCCCAGGAACAGCAGCAAATTAGCGATCGCCTTCTTGGTTGGGGCTATGAACCAATATTTATCAGCGTCAAAGATGGTATAAATACTGACCAAGCAACCAAATACTTAAGCAGTAAAATTACTGTAATTGCTGGGCCTTCTGGCGTTGGCAAATCCAGCCTGATTAATACGCTGATTGAATCTGCCAAACTGCGAGTAGGGGAAGTTTCTGGCAAACTAGCTCGTGGTCGTCATACCACTCGCCATATAGAATTATTTGAGCTACCTAATGGTGGAATGCTTGCAGACACCCCCGGCTTTAATCAGCCGGACATGGATTGTATACCAGAAGAATTAATTCATTATTTCCCAGAAGCAAGAAAGCGGTTAGCAGTTGCTAGCTGTCGGTTTAGCGATTGTCTGCATCGAGACGAGCCGGAATGTGCGGTGCGGGGAGACTGGGAACGATATGAACATTATTTAGAATTTTTGTCCGATGCGATCGCCCGTCAAACTCAGCTGCACCAACAAGCTGATCCTGAATCTACGATGAAGTTAAAAAGCAAAGGCAAAGGGCAGAGTCAATACGAACCCAAGCTAGAAAGTAAAAAATATCGCCGCATTTCCCGCAAGACTCAGTTACAGGACTTGCAGGAATTATATCGGGATGAAGAATAAGAATAAGGAGTGCGATGTCTACGACGGGCTATGACGCTCGATAGAGCAGCGTTAGCGACGCAGGAGCGTCTGACTCGCTAGCTACCGCTTCTCTACGAGACGCACTCGCGTTCGCTATCGGTGTCCCACTTCTATGTAAAGCTTGGTCACGATAGCATGGATACAAATAGAAAAACTATCTTGTATGTCTCAGCCCCTTGCTACCACCACTAGTGTAAAAGATGTCAATGAAAGTATAATTTTCCCCCCAGGCGACATCTATAGTGACGAACCCCCATTGGAATCTGATTTACACCGCGAACAAATTGATTTACTTATCCGCCTCATCAAATGGTGGTGGCGCGATCGTCAGGATTTTTATGCTACCGGGAACCTGACAATCTACTTCAGTCCTAACCAAAAAAAGTCAGAAGAATTTCGAGGCCCTGATTTCTTTGTGGTTTTAGATACAGAAAAGAAAGACCGCAAAAGCTGGGTTGTGTGGCAAGAAGACGGCAAATATCCCAATGTAATTATTGAGCTATTATCTAATTCCACTGCCTCGGTTGATAAAGGTTTGAAAAAACAAATATACGAGAATACATTTCGCACTCCAGATTACTTTTGGTTTGACCCAAATAACTTAGAATTACAGGGATTTCACATAGTTGATGGGCAATATCAAGAACTTGTACCCACTGAGTCTGGTTGGTTGTGGAGTCAGCAATTAGGGCTGTATTTGGCAGTATATTTAGGCAAATTACGCTTTTTTACACCAGACAGACAGCTGGTGATGTTGCCAGAGGAAGAATCAAATCAACAATTACAGCAAACAAATCAAGAGCTAGAACAGGAACGTGAACGGTCTGCAATATTGACAGAACGATTACGAGCCGCAGGTATTGATCCTGAGCAAATATTTTGAAAAAGGCATGGAAAAATAGTACTATCAACCAAACAATATCTGATAAAGTCCGTTGGACAATCTCTAAAACTGCTTGCAACTTTTGCTAGTTAATGACGAGATTATATCATTACTGTTACTAAGTTTCGGCGTTCGAGTTCAGCGTTTTTTTGCACAGTTCTGGCGTAGGCGTAGCCCGCCGTAGGCATCGCCGATCAAAAAATAGCAGAGGTAATCATACACATCAGGAACTGATGAAAGAAGGACTTGCAAAGAGTGATTCCCGGCGCGGAGTTTGGAAAATTAGTGAAGCTAGATACCAGTATCTTGCTGAACATGAAAATAGTAATTATACCAATTTGAAAAAAGAATGCGACAGATGGGTAGGGGCACAACATTGTTGTGCCCTTACAAATAATTGATGTGTCGCAAACATTATTTGAATTGGTATTAGTAGATACATTCCAACTTCGCTGCTTTTACGCCAGCCATGCACCTAAAAAGTTGGGAAATATACTTGTCA
This sequence comes from Nostoc sp. FACHB-888, assembly GCF_014696655.1. NCBI lineage: Bacteria > Bacillati > Cyanobacteriota > Cyanophyceae > Nostocales > Nostocaceae > Nostoc > Nostoc sp. FACHB-888. Next base: position 150,429 of record NZ_JACJQM010000003.1, read on the forward strand.
CGACTTTAAGTCATGTACATCTGGTACTAAAGATTAGGATTGATAATTTGGTTAGAGATGAACAGTTAACATGAAGCAGCAGCCTAAGCGTTCCTTTTATGTGAAAAGTTGACACTCGTATCTTCACTATCCCCATAAAGTCTTAAAATATTGTTAATTTCAGCCAAACCTCTCGACCTTCAACTTACAAGTATCACCCCAAAATCACTATGGCTATCGGCTACGTCGCGCTTGTACTTCATGCACATCTGCCCTTCGTTCGTCACCCGGAAAGTGACTACGTGCTGGAGGAAGAATGGCTCTATGAAGCCATCACAGAAACATACATCCCCTTATTGAAAGTATTTGAAGGCTTAAAGCGAGACGGTATCGACTTTAAAATCACGATGAGTATGACACCACCTCTAGTGTCGATGCTTCGTGACCCTCTGCTGCAAGAACGCTATGACGCACACTTGACTCAACTAGAAGAACTTATAGCGCTAGAAGCAGAACATAATGTCAATAATGGACATCTTCGTTATTTAGCTGAACATTACATTACTGAGTTTAAAGAAGCGCGTCAGATATGGGAACGCAATCAAGGTGACTTGGTGACAGCTTTTAAGCAGTTCCAAGACAGTAACAACCTGGAAATCATCACTTGCGGCGCTACTCACGGCTATTTGCCGTTGATGAAGATGTATCCAGAAGCGGTGTGGGCGCAAATTCAGGTAGCCTGTGAACATTACGAGCAAACCTTTGAACAACCGCCCAGAGGCATTTGGTTGCCGGAATGCGCCTACTATGAGGGTTTAGAGCGGATGCTAGCCGATGCTGGGTTACGCTACTTCCTCACTGATGGGCATGGCATTCTTTATGCCCGTCCCCGTCCGCGCTTTGGCACTTATGCCCCAATTTATACAGAAACTGGTGTTGCGGTCTTTGGTCGAGATCATGAATCGTCCCAACAGGTATGGTCTTCTGAAGTGGGCTATCCTGGGGCGGCGGAATATCGAGAATTTTACAAAGATTTGGGTTGGGAAGCAGAATATGAGTACATCAAGCCCTACATCATGCCCAATGGCCAACGGAAGAATACGGGTATTAAGTATCACAAAATTACGGGGCGTGGTTTAGGTCTATCAGATAAAGCGCTCTACGATCCTTATTGGGCTAGGGAAAAGGCTGCTGAACACGCTGCTAACTTTATGTATAACCGAGAGCGCCAATCTGAGCATCTTTATGGTATGATGCAGCGCCCACCGATTATTGTTTCTCCTTATGACGCAGAGTTATTTGGGCATTGGTGGTATGAAGGGCCTTGGTTCATTGATTACCTATTCCGTAAGTCGTGGTACGACCAAGGAACCTATGCAATGACTCATTTAGCAGACTATTTGCGAGATCAGCCAACGCAGCAAGTTTGTCGTCCTTCGCAGTCGAGTTGGGGTTTCAAGGGTTTCCACGAGTATTGGTTAAATGAAACAAATGCATGGGTTTATCCGCATTTGCACAAAGCTGCTGAACGGATGATTGAAATATCGCATTTAGAACCAGAGGATGAATTGCAGTGGAAAGCGCTTAACCAAGCGGCGCGGGAATTGTTATTAGCACAATCTTCTGACTGGGCATTTATTATGCGGACGGGAACAATGGTACCCTATGCAATTAGAAGGACGCGATCGCACCTAATGCGGTTCAATAAGCTCTACGAAGACGTGAAAATCGGCAAAGTTGACAGTGGTTGGCTAGAAAAAGTCGAGTTAATGGATAATATCTTCCCCGAAATCAACTATCGCGTATATCGTCCACTATAGTCTCACAAAAATTAAGCTCATCCCACCCCAAAAGGGCATGGGAGAACATGAAAGACTGTTGATTGTTGACAGTTGACAGTTAACCGTCAACTGCGTCCCATCTTTAAAAAGAGTGGGTTTTCCCAATGCCTTTTTATAATCAACAGCAGTAGGGTGGGCAATGCCCACCCTATATTAGTAGTAAGGAGTGTTTATTTTACCAATTCAACCTGCTGTACTTCTGGCAACAAACGCTTCACGCCTTGCTTAACAAATCCCTGCAAAAAACCAATCTGCTGATTTTGCTGAAATACCTTTTGCAAAGTTTGCCGCAAATTTTCCAAATTCAAACCAGTCCCAGAATCTATTGCTATTTCCTGCTGTTGGAAATACTCAACTAGGCTTAACCCTGCGACTCTAGTTAGATAAGCTGCACTTACTCCCTGCACTACGCCACCAGCAACAAAGGTAACGGCATTACTTTTAAGAACAGTACTAATAGCCTTTGTAGAAAGTTCAACTAAACCCAGTTTCAGCATTAAACTTCCCATTGTTCCAGCTATGGTTTGTGCTTGTTCTAGGGAAAATTTTTGTTGATAGATATTACCCAAATCCATTACCATCTGAGCATTAATGGCCGCAGTTGCAAGGATGTCAAGGGCTGGAACTGGGTTAGCAAAGGCAGCAGCAGCAGCTATCCACTGATATTGTTCAATAATTGGGGTGGCGCGATCACGTCTGGTTCCATTCAACCAGTTTTTCGCCTCAGCTTTCAACAACCCGGCTTTTCTCATGGTTGTTACCCAAACTAGCCGTTGTCCCTGCTGTACCAAAACTTCATCCAACTGCTGCGTCAACTGCTGGATATTTGGTGCTGGTTGTTCCATCCACTCTTGCACAGAACCATCAGCCTTATGCTTTCGGACTTTGATGGGAATGGGAGAGGCGGCTGTTGCAAGTACATTCCCTTGCATTCGCTGTTTTAATGACAGCAAGATACTGGCGCTTTCATCGGCTAAATACTGGTCTTGTTTGTTCAAAACCAGGATTGTGGGCTGATTTACTGCTTTTAGCTGCTGTAAGGTTTGGAATTCTGAGTCTGTCAAATCACCGTTTGTCAAGAACAGAACAAAATCTGATTTTGCTACTTCTGCCAAAACAGCTGCATCTGAATTGTCACCCGCTTCTCTAAATAAAGGTGCTGTTTCTTCTAGAGACACGAAACTTGGTGTCTCGACATTATCCTTTAACACTTTAATTAAAGTGCTTTTACCTACGGATTTACCGCCAGTCACAGCAACTTTAATTTCTTGTCTGTCTAACTCCAACAACAATTGGGCAACTTGTTCTCTAAGTGTCTCTAATGCTGTGTGGTTTTCTGATTCTTGTGCTAGTTGATTAATTACAGTTTCAGTTTTAGCGATCGCACTTTTTACTATCGCCCGATCCACCACCATACCATCTAGCTCGTCTAAACTGTCTTTCGGGCGATTTTTTTGGAACAACCACAAACCACCGCCTACAGCTAAGGCACTCAATAAACCAAACTCACTCACCTGCACTATAGAATCGTGCCAACTTTGTAACATCCATAGAGAAAAGGACAGTCCCAATCCTCCCACTAAAATTGGTCGCTGCAACTTCACAACCATGATTCTCCGCGCCTTTTAGATGGCTATTTCTTCCAGAATAGATCAAAAACCTGCTTCTCCGAGTTGAACAGGCGATCGAATACAACTTTCTTTAGCTACTGATGCCTGTAAAATTAACTCCCAGGCTTCTCGATATTGTGCAGAACGAGGTTTCCTCTGTCGTTTTTCAGCTTCAACAAGGTGTACTTCGCTTCCATAATCTATGAACACATCTACGGGAAAAACATAGAACAGATCAAGTTTTTCTATATATACTAAGGCAAAATCAAAGTCTGATAGCTTATATGCTTCTCGAAGCATCAGCCGTCGATTGGTTTTAGTACGGCGGTTATCTACAACATAATTGCCCGAAGGTTCATCCAACCAAGCATATTTGACTTGGATTTTAATTAAAGTTCCCTCTACATCAAATGCTAGATCGTAAGGTAGCCGATCGCCAAAAGGTTTTAAAACTCCCCAACCACGCTTTAAGGCATGAAGAACAGCAGCTTGTTCTGCTATGTCTCCCTTAAGCTTTGTGTCCATTTGTAAAACTGAGTAGCTGACAATCAGCATAAAACAAAACCCTGTAATCTTTTAAGAAAACAGGGTTTTGCTTTATCATTCACTTGGTGGCGGGAAGTGGATTTGAACCACTGACCTTCGGGTTATGCTTACCAACTACAACTTTCGTTGCCCAGATTAACTGGTTTGTGGTCTGGACTGTCCCTTCACCCTCGTCATTATCGTTAGGGTGTCTGCCTTCCAGTCTCTACACCTTCTCCATTTATGGAGCTTGGTTCGGGATTACCGCGCTATTGGCTTCCCCGAGTTTGACAGATAAACGCACATAACTTTCATTATGTACCGCCCATAGCAAACTTAACTAATAAGCGTCTAGTTAACTTTGCCCGTTGAGCCCGACGAGCTACCAGGCTGCTCTATCCCGCGTCGCTCTTGACTTTTTTATCATAACCTATGGTCAAGAGTTTTGCAACTACAAAAATGATAATTCTCCAATTACTTCTAAACGCTTGTATTTTCCTAAGGTGACAAACTTTTCACAGAGGCTTTCGGCGGCGCTGGGACTAATCCAACCCATTTGCTGGAGTAAGTGAATAGCCACGGCGTATTTTGCTCGTTTTGCCCCATCCATAACTTTGATTGCCAATCCTAAGCCTTCACCGAGTCTACCAATGCACTGTACTCCTTCGGCACCAGTTTTACTGACCAGTTCACCTGGAGTTAAGCGCATCAGTTCCGTATCAAATTCTCCATCTCCTGCTACCATTGCGGGGTGATGAGTCATAGCACGGACAATGCGCTCCATATCAAGATTGGTACTAGAGGCTAACAGTGCATATAAAGATGCCATGTGACCGAGTTGCATCAGATAAGTTGGTGCACCACAGTCATCATGAGCGCTGATAAATTCTTCAGCTGGCATTCGCAGCAATTCTGCTACTTTGCCCAAAATCAACTGCTGTACTGGGTGCTTGCGATCTAAGTAGTTATTCAAGGGCCAACGGCGTTGCTGACAAACAGCTAACATTCCTGCATGTTTACCAGAGCAATTGTATTCCAGAGGACTGTGCTTACCTTCAGGAATTGGACACTGGAGCATAGTTGGGTCAAGATCGGCCCGCCAAAGGATGTTAAATACCTGTCGGACTTGATCTATTCTTCCTTTATGGGAACTTGTGATAATTGCTAAGTCGCGATCGCTGAGGTCATAGCGTTCCAGTGTACCTGTGGTGGTGACTGCGAGTGCCTGAAACGGTTTGAGGGCTGAACGAATAAATGCAGCAGTTTCAGAATTCCCGGCAACGGTTAGAACCCGTCCTCGTTCGTCGCATACAACAGCCTGGACTATATGCCTGGATTCAATAATACCTTCCCGCAGCAACCGGACTTCCAGTGCTGTGGCTTGAGTTCGTTTTCCCATTGTCATGGGTTTATATTTATTACCTTTTTAATTAATTAGTCATTGGTTATTAGTCACCAGTCCTTAGCTAATAACTAATGACCAATGACTCTTTAAAACAAATGCCAAACTATAGTACCAATAACGTACATTCCCGCCAAGCCAGCGAAAGTAAATTGTAACCGCCGCAGAATAGGTTTAATTTCGTATGAAACAATTAAGCGATCGCGGTTGAGGATTTCTTGTGGCTTCGTCCAAGTTTGGCCGTCGTACCAGCCGGACTCTTCATAAAATACTGTGGGACTGCAAAGGCGATCGCACACGTAAAACCAGCCTAAGTACAACCTTACCAGTGCCAGCACTACTCCAACACTCGCTGTTGCTGCACCACAGAGGATAAAATGTGCAATATACTTGTTGGGAGGAAAACTTGCTGCTGCCACAGGCCCTGCGACCAGCCAAGATAAACTCCAAATCCAAGCAATTTTCGTGATATACTCGCGCAAATCTAAAGTACTATCACGAAATAGCCAGGAAGTTTTTAACTCTTCGTACTCATTGAGCGGTTGTTGGTCTGTGGGAACTGGGCAATTTGAAACCGAAGACCTAATCATGTTGGCTTACCCTCACCCTCATCAGATTCTGGAAGAGAAATACGCTCTGCATGAATCCAGAACGCTTCTAAATTATAAAACTCCCGTTCTTTGGGCATCATGATGTGAACGATTACATCACCGTAGTCTTGTAGTACCCAACTCCCCTCAAGTTTTCCTTCTGTCCTTATAGGACGCCGTTGTAACTCAGTTTCGACCTTTCCTTCAATTGCTTGAGCGATCGCCCTGACTTGTACCTTAGAATAGCCAGTCATCATCACAAAATAATCAGCCAGGTAAGATACCTCTGCTACTTTGAGCAATAAAATCTCACCCGCTTTGCGGTCTGATGCAGCTTCTGCTATCGTTGCAGCTAATTTTCCGCTCTCCTCTTCAGTATGGGCATGGCTTTTTGCCACACTCTTCGTCAGTGGGACGGATTGTAATGGGAAATTTCCTTGGAAAAAATCAGTCATTAAACCTCAGGTGCTTTCTTTTGAAACAATTGTTTACATTTACTTACAAATCACAAACAATTGATCTGAAAATGTGTCAATAGGTTTTTTTGAATACTAACAAAAAAACGCGTGTCTATGGGGTCTAGTTTGATAATTGACTGCTTAGATTTCGATATTAGCAATCAGCAGTTGCGAATGGCTGTTGTTTTTCAGGTTTTCTCGCCATTCTCCTCAGTTTCTCCAAGTTGAGCTTGAGTAGACCGCAATTCCTCTAATGCCAACTTTAAGCTAATGTTTTTTTCATTTAACTCCCGTGTTCGTTCGCGTACTTTCTCTTCTAGTACCTGGCTGTATACCTCTAGCTGTTCGTTAGCATCATTTTGGACTGTGATGAGTTGCTGAACTTCCAAAATTAAACGATTGAGGGAAGTAGCCAAAATCCCAACTTCATCATTGGTTGTTACGGGTGCTTGTAAGTCAAAATTAGATTCTTCTGTAACCTGTTGGGCAATATGGGTGACTGTTTGAATAGGACGGGCAATAGCTCGACTAGTGAAAATTGCTAATAATGTGGCGATCGCGATCGATAGTGACAGGCTACCTAAGATAATATTTAGACGTAATTTCTCTGCCCTTCGCAGCTCCCAATTGGCTTGCTGATACTCCTCGGCTATGACTTCTACAAGGTTGGTGATGTCATCGAGAAAATCATCAATCATAAAAATTGATGAGCTATGCATGAAATTGAACAGTTGAGTTTGTGCTATTTTAATATCGTTTGCTGATAATTTACTGGGATTGTTATCGTAAAACAGAGCCTCTGTGCGCTGTAAGTAAGTATCAAAGCCTTTGTGGACCTGTAACAAGCGGTGAACTGCTTGTTGTTCAATTACAGAATCATATAGAGTTGGGTTCTCAATACTGTAGTTAGTTTTGAACTCAAACCAAACTTGTCTAGCTTGCTCAACATAGTTAACTAACAAAGTATATTGTTCTTGCCATCTTTTTGGTTGATCCATGTATAAAATCAGCTTGTGTTGGTTGGTACGAACACGAAACACGCTGGTTTTCAGTTGATACATCTTATATAACTCTTCAATCGCTGCTTCTTCACGCTTTTGCGCTTGTCGCTGGTAATGATCTGCAATCAGAAACCCAATGCTAGTTCCCAGTACAGCGATGCTCAAAATCAGTGCATATCCAATGCCAATCTTTTGACCAACCTTCAGATGACTGAACCAATATCTAGAATTGCTTTTGTTTGGACTGGAGTTAGTTGATTGCAAGGGAATATTTGACCGGTCAAAAGCCAGTTCATCGAAGTTGTGATGCTGTTTCATATTGAACCTCAAGACTCAGCATTCAACACTTAGTTCGCAAGCGATAACCCATGCCTCTAACTGTCTCAATCAGTTTGCTACCTAGTTTCTTACGGAGATAACCAACATACACATCGACAATATTAGAACCTGGGTTATAGTCGTAACCCCAAACGTGATCGAGGAGTTGTTCTCGACTGATGACTTGTTCTGGATGTCGGCAAAACATTTCTGCCATAGCAAATTCACGGGCAGGTAGTTCTATTAGGCGATCGCCTATTTTCACTTGTCGAGTTCGCAAATTAAGCTCAATATTACCAGCTTTGAGGATAAATTCTTGGGCATCTCTGGCAGGTCTAGTACTTCGCAACCGTAACCTTACCCGCGCCAACAGTTCTTCAAATCGGAAGGGCTTGGTGACATAATCATCTGCACCCCCTTCTAGTCCAGCAACTTTGTCGTGAATGTCACTCCGGGCAGAGAGGATAATTACAGGTATGTCTTCTCCCTGTCCGCGCAGTTCTTCGAGTACTTGAAACCCGTCTTTTCCAGGCAACCCTAGATCCAGAATTAATAAGTCAAAGGTTGCACTTTGGATCACATCTAGCACATACAACCCATCTGTAAGAATTGTTGTTGTGAACCCTTGCGATCGCAACCCTTTTTCAATAAATGAGGCAATCCGGGGTTCATCTTCAACGATGAGAATGTTGGGCATAGACGCTTATTTATTGGGGGGATCGAGCGGTAAAACGATGGTAAACATCGAACCTGCTCCTAACTGACTACGAAGTAATACTTGCCCACCGTGAGCCTCTGCGATCGCCCGCACGATAGAAAGCCCCAGCCCAGCCCCCTCTGAACGACGGCGACTGTTTGAAGACCGGGCAAAGCGTTCAAAAATTCGTTTTTGATCAACCAGTGGAATGCCTTCGCCTGTATCGCGTATCCAGAAGCGCACCTTTTCTTTGGCGATCGCTGAACCTATGGAAATAGTATCACTCTCTTTAGTATGCTGAGTAGCATTCTGGGCCAGATTCATCATGGCTTCGGTAATTCTTTGACGGTCAACAACAATCTGACCTTTGGCCACAGAGTCTAGTTGCCAGTCTCTCTCTGCCAGTGCTTGGGCTTTAACAAATAATTCTTTGGTTAAATCTGCCACATTTACTGTTGCTACCTGTAAAAAGTCGGCGCGTTCTGCTTTTGCCAGCAAAATCATATCATCAACTAAACGACTCATCCGGTCTAGTTCTCCGATGACCAGTGCCACGGTTTCTTGTTGTTCTTGGGGATCATCTCCCATCAGTTCTAGGTGTCCACAAATAATAGTGATGGGAGTTCGCAGTTCATGTCCAGCATCGTTAACGAATTCACGCTGGCTGGCAAAGGCTGCTTCTAGTCTGTCCATCATTTCGTTGAATGTCTTCGCCAGTTCCCCCAGTTCTCCCTTACCTCGCACAGGCAAACGCTGAGTTAAATCTGACTCACTGATGGCATGAGCTGTAGTGAGAATTGTTCGTAGAGGAGAGAGTATCCGCCCCGCAGCAAACCAGGTAAGGATTAACGACACCACAAACACTAAGCTGAAAACTTGAATAATCACAGTGATTGCTTCTAAGGCTTCTGTCCTCTCCCCGGCGGTATTGTGGGCAACGACAAAGACTCCCCGTGTTTGTCCATTAATGGTAATGGGTTCCACCATGTAAAGAATATTACTACCATCAGGGGCAAAAAATTCTTGTTCTCCCTGTTCTGGTTGGGTCTGTTTTGCCCACCGTCTCATAAGTAATGAGTCTCTGGCTAAAAGCTTAGGGCGGGCGCTAGGACTAGATTTATAGAATTCACCATCGAGAAAAGTGATAAAGTAGGATTCATCTTCTGGTCGCCGATACAACAAATAAGCTCTAAAAAGCTTGATTAAGTCTTCTACGGAGGCTGGAGTAGTTATTTGTTCTTCTCCAGACAATATTGACTCGTTCAATATCTCTTCTGAATCATCAGTGAGTCTATTCTCTGTAACAAACTTTTCGCCCTTAATCAGCGCCTTAAAAGCCATCATGTTTCCTTCCATATCCTGACGAACACGCTCATCAATGCGCTGGTACAGCTGATAGCGAAATGCCGGAATGGCAATGAGAAACGTTATTCCTAAAATCAGCAAGTACCAGAGCAAAATCCGGGTGCGTGCTTCTCCCAATAGTTGCTGCCAAACTAAAAACAACTGAGATATTTTGAAAACAGATATGCGATCGCAAAAACGGTTTAATACCCTGCTCATTTTGAGTCATCCTCATTTGAGGCTGTTTAAATTCATCAAATCCTCGATTTAAGGCTTACAATCTACTAATTAATTTTTGATGAGAGAATTTTCATCAATTTCTCATGCACTTTTAATAAGAAATTGATAATTTATAAAGTAGTGTTTAACTTTATGTTAACCAAATAATAATCTAATTTTAATTTTAGGTTTTAAAACTCTAATTCAAAAAATAAAACCTATTAATTTTAGTGAGAAAGATAAGCAAGTTTTAATAATAAAGACATGAAAAATTAGGAAGTTTTTATTTGATTTGATTCATAGAGTGAGCATATCATTAATTTTTCAATTTAACTCAAAAATCAAAATTTAAAGTTTGGATAAAAGTGTTAATTCAATTTCCAAGTCGTCAGCCACCGGATGAAAAGTTTGTCAGGAGTACAGATGAAAAACTTGTTAACCCCCGTTAAAAAAATAGCACGAACGTCGGCTAGCATAGCGTCTTCAGAGGTTAGTAGTTTATCTAGCAATGCTCGTAAATGTCGTATTGCTTTATATTCGCACGACACAATGGGACTGGGACATAAGCGGCGTAATTTGTTGATTGCTCAAACATTGGGATGTTCAGCCCTAGAAATTGATGTTTTGCTGATTAGTGGCATACAAGATGCTAGCAATGTACCAACCCCACCAGGAGTTGATTGTTTGACCTTACCTGCTCTGCACAAAAATATTGATGGGCAATATCAGGCGCGACGATTGGATCTATCATTGCAGGAAATTATTACGCTGCGATCGCAAGTTATTCTTACCACCATCAAAACCTTTAAACCCGATATTCTGATTGTGGATAATGTACCGCGAGGAGCGGTGAGAGAGCTAGAACCAACACTAGATTATTTGCGTACCCAAGGAAAAACGCACTGCATTTTAGGTTTACGGGATGTGTTAGATGACCCTACATCTGTGCATCGAGAGTGGAAAAGAATAGCTAATGAAGAGGCGATTCAAACCTACTATGATGCAGTTTGGGTGTATGGTGATCCAGCCATTTATGACCTAGCACAGGAATATCGCTTCAATGCAAAGACTTTAGCCAAACTACGCTACACTGGCTATCTTGACCAGCGTAACCGCCTCAAATTCGTAGATATGGATAGCGTTCAGGCATTGAAATCACTGAATTTGCCATCTGAACGATTCGTGTTGTGCTTGGTGGGAGGCGGACAAGATGGAGCGCGTTTGGCAGAAACATTTGCTTGTGCTGAACTACCACCAGAGATGAGCGGCATCATCTTGACGGGACCGTTCATGTCGCAAAAAGTACAGCAACAGCTTCAGAAGTATGCTGCTAAACGTTCTAATTTGCGGGTGTTGAAATATTTAGCTGAACCAACGCTATTGCTGAATCAGGCTGAACGCATCATTGCTATGGGTGGTTACAATACAACTTGCGAATTGCTGTCATTTCAAAAGCGATCACTTATTGTACCTCGAATCAAGCCCCGTCGAGAGCAGTTGATCCGTGCCGAACGCCTACAGGCACTTGGTTTAGTTGATATGCTGCACCCGCATCATTTAAAACCTCAAGCATTGACAGATTGGTTAATGCAGGAAGTTGAGCCGCCACAAGCCCGTAATTGTATCGATCTTGATGGACTTACCCGCATTCCTCAATTCGTAAATGAGATACTAATCTCTGCTCATCATTCATCCCAACAAGCTTCTTGAAAGGAGATAGGGGAGCCTAAAAAAGAACCTTCTTAATTACGAATTACGAATTATGTCAATCCGTATTGGTTACATTCTTAAACGTTATCCTCGCTATTCTGAAACCTTCGTCGTTAATGAAATTTTGGCTCATGAAGCGGCAGGTTTAGATATTGAAATTTTTGCTTTGAGGCCACCGTGTGACACTCACTTTCAAAATATTATTTCCCAGGTACGTGCTACTGTCAACTACATTCGTAAGCCAATTCAAGGTCGAATGAGCAAATCCCTTAATAGTCTTGCTCCCACAGCAGCAAGCTATTTTTGGGCAGAATTACAAGAAGCAAGTAAAGTTATTCCAGATTTTTGGTCGAAGTTGGCTTATGCTCAAGGTGAACAAGCTAGCACCGTTTACCAAGCTGCATGGCTAGCACGGGAAGCGCGACTCAAAGGAATCACCCATTTTCACGCTCACTTTGGCACAGTTGCAACCAGTGTAGCTCGGTTAGCATCTCACTTTACGGGTATTCCCTACACCTTTACTGCTCATGCTAAAGACATCTTTCATGAAAGCGTTGAATTGCAAGATATGCAACGCAAGCTCAAAGATGCTGCCACTGTCGTAACTGTCAGTGACTATAACCTCAATTATTTGCAAAAAACTTATGGTGCAAAGCGAGTTCAACGTATTTACAATGGCTTAAATTTACGACAATTACAATATTCTTCCCCGGTTGATCGTCCTCCATTGATTCTCTCTGTCGGTCGATTAATTGAGAAGAAAGGGCTATCTATTTTAATAGATGCTTGTGCGATTTTGAAGGGAATAAATTGTGATTTCCAATGTCAAATAGTGGGTACTGGATCATTAGAAGCTGTATTGCAACAAAAAATCCAAGATTTAGGGCTGCAATCTACTGTGGAAATTGTCGGCCCACGTCCTCAAAATGATGTATTTCAATTGATGCAACAAGCTGCTGTGTTTGCAGCTCCATATATTATTGGACAAGATGGCAACCGGGATGGTCTGCCGACAGTTTTACTCGAAGCGATGGCATTGGGAACGCCCTGTGTAAGTACAGATGTAACTGGAATTCCCGAATTAGTGCGCGATCGCCAGACTGGATTAATTGTGCCACAACATGATACCGAACAATTAGCGATCGCACTACAACAACTCCTTACTAATCCCGCCTTGCGAGTCAAGTTGTCAACCCAAGCCAGACAATTAATTGAATCTGAGTTTGACATTCATCGCAATAGCGCAGCATTAAGAGCAATATTTCATGCGGCTGAACCGAATGCTGCCATGACTTTAAAAGTAGTTCAGGAGGTGTAGAGCGTGCGAATTGCTTATATCTGTGCCGATCCAGGAATTCCTGTATTTGGGCAAAAAGGATGCTCTATTCATGTCCAAGAAGTAATTCGAGCATTGCAACAGCAAAATATCCAAGTTGAATTGTTTGCCACTCGCATTGGTGGAAAACCACCCGCAGATTTAACTAATATTTCAGTTCATCAGCTCCCAGCCATCCCAAAACTGGAACGCGCTGTGCGAGAGCAAATTGCCTTATCAATTAATCCTGATTTGCGTTTAGATTTGGAGAGGTTTGGCCCATTTGACCTAATTTATGAGCGTTACTCCCTTTGGAGTTATGGCGCAATGGAATTTGCTCAAGCAATGGGAATTCCCGGATTATTAGAAGTCAATTCACCTCTGATTGCAGAACAGACAAAACATCGTGGCTTGATTGATTGCCACAGTGCTGAACAGGTTGCCAATCGGGTTTTTCAAGCTGCTACAGCACTAATTGCTGTTTCATCTGAAGTGAAAACTTACTTAATGAATTTCGTCAAAAGTAGCAAAGTTCATGTCATCCCTAATGGTGTAAATCCCGATCGCTTCTCTGCTTTTGCTCGTGCATTTTCAACGGAAAAAGAAACCTTTACAATGGGATTTGTCGGCACATTGAAACCGTGGCATGGATTACCAATTCTTACAGCAGCTTTTGCTCAACTGCATCAACAAGTTCCCAATGCCAAACTTTTGATTGTTGGCGATGGCCCCGAACGGGAAAATCTTGAAGCCGAATTATTGGCACGAGGATTACACTCTCATACTAAATTCACCGGAGCAGTGAATCCTGATGAAATTCCGAAATTATTAGCAGCAATGGATGTTGCTGTTGCACCTTATGCGGCTGAATCCGATTTTTACTTTTCACCGTTGAAAGTTTATGAATATATGGCGGCTGGTTTGCCTGTAGTTGTTAGTGGTATTGGGCAATTGCTTGAGCTAATTGACACAGGGGTGAATGGGATTCTTTGTCCACCAGGTGATGCGATCGCCTTAGCAGAGGCATTAGAAAAATTGTGGCGATCGCCCACTTTGCGCCATTCTTTGGGACAAGCGGCGCGGAAAACAGTCATAGAACATCACACTTGGGAGGCGATCGCGCAACAGATTTTGCATATAGCTGGATTAAATACTCCGTCTCAATTCCAAGTGGAGGTGAGACGATAAATGGGACGTTCAAAGCCACAGAAAAAAGCTATTCCCGGTCTATGGGGAATACTACGTTATTTCTGGCCTTACATTCAGAAACAGTATGGACTACTTTTAATTTCTGCGATCGCTCTGGTTGCGGATGTCGGATTACGGGTGTTGGAACCGTGGCCCCTAAAATTTGTTTTTGATTACGTTTTGATTCGGGGCAATCGACCTACCAATCTTCCATTAATTGATCGCCTGGAGCCAGTTACATTACTGACAGTTTCAGCAGTTACAGTCCTTGTCATTACCGGATTACGCGCACTTGCCGCCTATTGGAGTACCGTCGGACTAGCAACAGTAGGTAGCCGAGTCATGACTGAGGTGCGTAATCATCTGTATTGTCATCTTCAAGATTTGTCTTTGTCTTACCACACCAAAGCTCGTAGCGGCGATTTAATTATTCGTGTAAGTAGCGATGCTAGCCGTCTGCAAGAAATTATGATCACGGCAGCATTACCACTGGTGGTGAGTATTCTGACACTGTTTGGCATGATTGGCGTGATGCTTTGGATAAATAGCAGCCTTACCCTACTTGCACTGCTCACTTTACCATTGTTTGCATTAGTCACAAATCGGCTGAGTCAGCGAATTCGAGAGTCTTCATTAAGGCAACGCAAACAAGAAGGGGCTGTGGCGGCGACGGCGGCTGAGTCAATTGCTGCGATTAAATTGGTCAAAGCCCTCTCGCTGCAAGATGCCTTTGCGCGAGTTTTTTCTCGACAAAATCAGCGTAGCCTAAAGGAAAGCGTCAAAACCCAACGCCTTGCGGCTCATCTCGAACGAACCGTTGATGCTGTAATTGCACTAGGAACAGCACTTGTTTTATGGTACGGTTCCTGGCTGGCATTGCGAAATGCTCTGACACCGGGTGATGTGCTGGTGTTTCTCACCTATCTCAAAAATGCCTTTAAGCCGGTTCAGAACTTTGCTAAGTACACCGGAAGACTTGCTAAAGCTGCTGCTTCTGGTGAGCGAATTTTAGATATATTATCACAGCAACCTGATGTCCGAGATTTGCCGGATGCGATACCAGCTCCAATTTTCCGAGGTGAGGTTTGTTTTGATCGCGTTCACTTTGCCTATGAACCAGGACAAGTTCTGCTCGAAGATATCAATTTAACCATTCAACCAGGGCAGCAAGTAGCGATCGTTGGTACATCGGGTGGTGGTAAATCTACCTTAGTAAGTCTATTATTACGACTTTATGACCCGACGATGGGTAAAGTCATGATTGATGGGCGGGATATCCGCGAGTACACATTGGAATCATTACGCCCACAAATTAGTGTAGTTTTGCAAGACAGTCTCTTATTTGCCGCGACTATTCGAGAAAACATTGCCTACGGCATTGCCGGCGTATCAGATGCGGAAATTGAAGCAGCCACTCGTCTAGCTAATGCTGATGATTTCATCCAAGCTTTACCCCAAGGATACAACACACTTGTAGGAGAACGAGGCGCAACCCTTTCAGGTGGACAACGCCAACGAATTGCGATCGCCCGCGCTGCTATTCGTCAAGCTCCAATTTTGATTTTAGATGAACCCACGACTGGGCTAGATCAAGGCAACGAGAAAGCGATCGTTGATGCTCTACAACGGGTCTCGCAAAACCGCACTACCTTCTTAATTACTCACGATCTGTATCTTGCAACTCGCGCAGATATAATTCTTTACATAGAAAATGGGCAGGTGCTAGAACAAGGCACTCATCAGAAATTAATCCAACAGAATGGTCGCTATGCGGCATTGTATCAAATGCAGACTGCAATCCGAACTGAGGAAAAGTCAAATCCTTTGATGACATAACCCTATAGTGCTGCCTATTTACAAGTTGATTTTCTCACGCAGAAGTGTAGAGAGGATAAAAGTTTTTAGATTTACGCCCAGTTAATATTTAGAGGCGAATAAATATGAGTGTTTTCGTCAGCGATCGCTTCAACAGTGTAACTGATCCCAAAATGCCATTTTTATCAGCAGCCATTGATCCATTGGAAGTACAACAACGGTTCACTCAGTACTTGCCAATCGTTGAAAATGCTCAACTGCAAAAAATTCAAGTCATTCGCCACAAACCAGGGCGGCGTTGTTTGATTGAATATGAATTGCTCAATAATTATGGGCAAACTATTACACTAATTGGCAAAATCCGAGCTAAAGGAACAGACTTTAATAGTTATGAATTACAAAAATCCTTGTGGCAAACAGGATTTGCAGATGATAGCGCTGATGGAATTTCAGTACCGCAACCTGTAGGGATAATTCCCGAATGGCAGATGTGGTTGCAGCGAAAAGTTCAAGGAGCCATCGCCACTCAATTCTTAACTCAAACCAACACCATTTTTTTGGCAAAACGAATTGCTGAAGTTGCTCATAAACTTCATCAAACTAACATTACTCCTCGCCGTTCTCATACCATGTCAGACGAGATGCGAATCTTGAATGAAAGGATTCCATTGGTGATGCAACAATATCCAGAATGGAAAAAACGCTTAGAACAAATATTAGCAGCATCTAATCATTTAGGAGAAAATACTCCAGAACAAAAACACTGTGGTATCCATCGAGATTTTTATCCCGATCAAGTGATTATTAATGGTTCTCGTTTGTATCTTATCGACCTTGATTTATATTGTGAAGGTAATCCGGCCATTGATATTGGTAACTTCATTGCTCATATTAAAGAATACAGCCTTCGCATCCTTGGCAATTCAGAAGCATTAAGCGATTGGGAAACTGCCCTAACTGAAAAATTTATCCAGCTTACAAGCGAGGAATTCAAAACTTCAATTGAATCCTACGTCACCTTAACACTAGTACGACATATTCACATCAGTACACAATTCTTAGAACGTCGTTTTTCTACAGAAGCATTATTAAATCTATGTGAACAACGTTTATATGTTAGAAATGCATCATGATTTAAACTCTTATTTTCTATAACAATCTTAAATAATTTATAAAAATTCTCTCCTTATTCTCTGTGTTCTCTAAGTCTTTGCGGTTCGTCTTGAGGTTTAAAATCCTATATTTTAAGTGCTAATTTTCAGGAGAGAGCATTGTTAGCTTCAAATTATTGGCGACAACTTCGCTTAATTAGTTTAATTGTTTTATGCACTTTGAATAGCATAACTCCAGCTATTGCAACACCTATTCCCGATAAACCTAATAATTTCAATGAATCTAATACTGATAATCATGCATTAAGTAAAATCACATCTGTTTCTGAATTATCGACAGAATTAAAAACCCTTGAGAAACAAGTCACTTCATTAGAAACCAACGTTGCTGCATTAGAAACGCAACAGTTTTCTCCCCATGTTGAGCTTGAGGCGGAAGTCATCTTCGCTGTGACTGGATTCGCTGGTGAAAAGAGAGCCAACAGTAGTAAACCAATAAATGAAAATTTAGTATTGAGCGATCGCGTCCGTCTGAGCTTCGTAAGCAGTTTTACTGGAAAAGATAAATTGGAAGTACGCTTACAAGCAAGGAACACACCAGCATTAGAAGATGTAACTGGAACTCAAATGACAAATTTGGGATTTGATGGTGACGATGAAAATGGGGTGGAAGTAGATGAGCTAGAGTACAGATTTCCGCTAGGTAAACGAACCCGCATAACTTTCTACGCGTTGGGAGGAGGATTAGGCGACTTTGTTCCTAGTGTCAATCCTCTTTTTAGCGGTAGTGGAGACGGATCGATTTCTACATTTGGACGAGAAAATCCTATTCGTCGACAAGGTAGTGGCGCAGGTATCGGTATTTCTCATAATTTGAATAAAGCTTTGAATTTGTCATTAGGATATATCAGCAGCAATGCAGCTAATTCAGAGAAGGGGATTTTTGCTAGCCCTTACGGAGCGATCGCTCAACTAACCCTCGAACCCACTAAAACAACAGAACTCAGCCTTACCTATATTCACTCTCATAATAATTTGAAGACAGGAACTGGAAGCGAATTAACTAGCGATCCATTTAATGATGAGGCAGATGCGATCGTTGCTAATTCATTTGGTGCAGAAGCTGCTTGGCAACTTAGCCCAGTTATTACTCTCGGTGGTAGAGTTGGTTTTATTAATGCAAAAGCAGAAGATTTACCAGCTAATCCAAATGCGTCCATCTTCACATGGGCAGTGCTACTAGCTCTTAAAGATATCGGACAAGAAGGCAGCTTTGCAGGATTTGCCGTGGGTCAACCTCCCAAGGTGACTCACAATAGTTTCGGCGATGACTTCAAAGATAAAGATACGTCTCTACATCTGGAAGCTTTTTACCACTTTCAAGTCACGGATAATCTAGCAATAACTCCGGGATTTTTTGTGATTACAAGTCCAGAACATAATGATAGTAATGGCAGCATTTATGTTGGTACGGTTCGGACAACGTTTAGCTTTTAAGTACAGCCCAGCTATAAACAGGGTACAAAAATTATGTTGTAACAGCCAGAGCAACTAGAGCAGAATCGTTGGGGTTTTGAATTTAGCACTTTGAGCAATCTAACCCCAGTGCTGTAAATTAAACTTCTTGTTTGGTAACTCTTGTGGATTGAATTGATCTACGCTTACGTTCTGCCATCAATGAGTAACACAATGATTCATACTGATTTAAAGCTTGCTCGAAAGCATATTGCTCAACGGCATATTGGCGACTTTTATAACCTAGAGTTTTGACCTTTGCGGGGTTTTGGTATAATTCTAAAATTGCCATTGCTAAAGCTTGGGGATCTTCTGGAGGAACGATAACTCCACCGCCGCTTTGCCTGACGGCTCTTGCTGCTGTACCATTGTCAGGCACAGAGGCAACTAAGGCTGCTCCACTAGCAAGTAGCACTTGAATTTTTGACGGCATATTGAAAGATACAACATTTTTCTTTTGCACCACCAAGCCAACATCAGCAGCTGCCAACATTTGTGGCAAAGATTTGCGGGGTTGAAATGGCAGTAGCAAAACATTATCTGCCCCACAGTTTAGACATTCTTGTTGCAATCGCTGTAAACCTTTTGCCTCCCCAACGATCACAAAAACAATATCTGGGATATGGCGCAACACAGAAGCAGCTTTGACAACGCTTTCTAAGCCTTGGGTTAGGGCAATGTTACCAGAATAAAGTACTACAAATTTGCCATTTAGGTTATGTGCTGCCCGGAAAAGGTTATTTTCTTTAGGCAAAGGACGAATAAAATTTACATCAACCCAGTTGGGAATTTGCACAATTTTGTCAGCTTCTACGCCCTTAGCTCGTAAATTATCCACAAACCCATCGGCGATGACGCTAATTTTACTAGCAGTGTGGTACGCAAACTTTTCCAACACTGTAAATAACTTTATAAGTAATTTATTTTTCAGTAAACCGACGTGGACGGCTGCTTCTGGTAATATATCTTGTAGATTTAAGATCACAGGACAAGCACGTAACCATCCTAAAAGAGCAACTGGTACACAGCTTGGCAAGGATGGTGATGTTGAGAGAATCACATCTGGGCGCCAACCGATGAGGGCGGGCACAAAACTAGTGACAACGAAACTAGCATCTAATAATATCCGATCTAATAGGTTGGGTTGGGGACGAATCCAAACGTAACTGCGTTGGATTTGAACGCCATTTTTATATTCGTTGAGATACCACTTGCCCCG
Source organism: Nostoc sp. FACHB-888 (assembly GCF_014696655.1). NCBI lineage: Bacteria > Bacillati > Cyanobacteriota > Cyanophyceae > Nostocales > Nostocaceae > Nostoc > Nostoc sp. FACHB-888. The sequence goes on from NZ_JACJQM010000003.1 coordinate 170,287, forward strand.
ATACTCCCGGTAAATTTGACGCTCAGGGTAATTGGGCATAGCAGTGACTACACGCACTTCATGCCCACGCTTCACTAGTCCCTCTGCTAATTCAGTCATCAGTGGGGCAATACCAATTGGCTCTGGATAGTAGTTGTAGGAGTAAATTAAAATTCGCATAAAAATTAGTCCGAAGTAGCCCGGCTTTTTATTTAATGACAAATATTTGTCTTAAATATGATTTAGAGTTTAGAAACTCCTATATTTAATTGTGACTTCAGACTGTTTTTATGTCAGGTATTTTATTTAAAGATTAAGTAAACTTTGATATTAAATACTTAGAGGAACTGTGAATTTTTTTTACTGTTCTAGAAATCTTAAAATTGCTAATTTTTGATTAGTACGTAAGTATAATCCCTACATATTCTGATATTAATTAAGACGATAATGCTGTTTCTTAATAGTAATTATTGAATGAGCGATCGCCCTTGTATTTTCTCCTTTTTTGCTGGTTCAGGATTCCTAGATTTAGGTTTTGAAACCAGTGGTTTTAACATTGTTTACGTCAATGAAATTTTTTCACCATTCATGGCTGCATACCGCTATTCACGGCAGTTTCTTAATCTACCGTTGCCAAAATACGGGTATCATGAAGGAGAAGCAGGAGATATCACCCAACTTATCGAAAGTTTGCAAATACAACACCTACGGGAGTTAGTACAAGACTGTCGTAAATCTAATAATATTGTCGGTTTTATTGGGGGGCCTCCTTGTCCTGATTTTTCTATTGGCGGTAAAAATAGAGGACGTTTAGGAGATAATGGCAAGCTTTCCGCTTCTTACATTGAATTAATTTGCCGCAACCTTCCAGATTTCTTTTTATTTGAGAACGTTAAGGGATTATGGAAAACAACAAAGCACCGTTTATTTTTTGAATCGCTCAAGCAACAATTACTGGAAGCAGGCTACATATTAACAGAGCGATTAATTAATGCTATCGAATATGGCGTACCCCAAGATAGAGAAAGAATTATTCTCATTGGTTTCCGAAATAGTTTTATCAAGGATAGAGGAATAAAACTCAGTAGTGAAAAGTTACTACCTGAAGAGATTTTTCCTTGGAACAATCAGATTTTATATCCTCAAGCAAAGGTTTTTGCTTATCCTTGGCGTAAGTGCGAACCATTCCAAGAAAACTCTATCATCCCTTGCCCTGACGGCATACCTCAAGAATTAACAGTTGAATACTGGTTTAGAAAAAATAATGTGCTAAAGCATCCCAATGCAGAAAACTGCTTTCAACCAAGGGCAGGTATTACAAGATTTGCTGCTATTGATGAAGGAGATGATTCTAAAAAATCTTTCAAGCGTCTTCACAGATGGCGTTATTCTCCGACAGCTTGTTATGGAAATAATGAAGTACATTTGCATCCCTATAAAATCCGGCGAATATCTGTGGCGGAAGCTTTAGCAATACAATCTTTACCTGCAAATTTTGTACTTCCAGAGAATATGTCTCTGACGAATATGTTTAAGACTATTGGTAATGGCGTACCATATTTGGCATCGAAGGCGTTAGCTAAAACTATTTTTCACTTCTTAGGAACTGGCATGACAAATACTGTTGATATTTCTAAGCTTACTACTGCCTAATGTCAACTTAAACACTCACAGTAACTCCGCGACATCTACAAACCCAACATCCAAGAGAAGTCAATAACTTCTTTGCAGAATAAACTTGTAATAAATATGGTTTAATATATATATAAGAAATGTTTTAATTTTTTATAAAGTTTAATAATCAATTACTGGCAGAAGACACGATGGCAGCAGACTATCCGAATATTGATATTGCGCCATTTATCGATCACGCCCTGTTAACGCCAACGGCTACTCCAGAGCAGGTTAAGCAGTGGTGTGAAGAAGCATACAGATTTAATTTTGCGGCTGTTTGCTTGTACCCCGCCTATGTCAAACAAGCAGTGGAACTCCTGCACGGCAAAAATCCAAAAGTCTGTACGGTGATTGGTTTTCCCTCTGGTGCGACGACTTCAGCAGTGAAACTATATGAAGCTCAAGAAGCGGCAGAGAATGGAGCCACTGAGTTGGATGTGGTTATGAACTTGGGCTGGTTGAAAGCTGGTAAAACTGAAGAAGTTCACCGGGAAATTGCCGAAATTTGTGAAGAGACTGGGCAAACTGTTAAGGTAATTTTGGAAACCAACCTATTGACAGATGCCGAAAAAAAAATAGCTGCTGAAATAGCTATGGAGGCGGGAGCAGCATTCTTAAAAACTAGTACAGGCTGGAATGGTGGTGCAACAGTGGCAGATGTACGACTTTTGCAGGAATTGGCAAAAGAAAAAGTAGGAATTAAGGCTTCAGGTGGTATCCGCACTATCAATCAAGCTCTAGACTTAATCATAGCGGGTGCTACTAGATTAGGCACATCTCGCGGTATCGATTTGATCCGCCAGCGCGATAACCTGGGAAAGGGTGAATAGTCATTTGTCATTTGTCGTTTGCAATTGAAGAATGACCAATGACTAATGACTAATGACTAATGACCAATGACCAATGACTAATGAGTAGAACCTACAAAGCAACCGGAATTAATCTTAAAACCCAGGTGCTAGGAGAATCGGATAAAATAGTGACGATTTTGACACCAGAATTCGGTCTGATTCGAGCAGTGGCCCCAGGGGCACGCAAGCACAACTCCAGCCTGGGTGGCAGGAGTGGTATGTTCGTTGTGAATGAACTATTGATTGCGAAAGGGCGATCGCTTGATAAAATTACTCAAGCACAGACGTTAAAAACTTATCCTGGTCTAGCTAAAGATTTGGGAAAATTGGCTGCCAGCCAGTATTTAGCAGAAATAGTCTTGTGTCAAGCTTTGAGCGAACAACCCCAAGAAGAACTTTATGAGTTGTTCAATGAACATCTCCATCGGTTGGAGGCGTTGTCTAGTGCAAATGCATCTGGTGTTTTGGCTCATCTGGCTCATGGAGTGTTTCACCTTTTAGCCTTAGCAGGAGTAACGCCGCAAGTGCAAGTATGTTGCCTATCTGGGCGCCCCCTCAACCCAGATTTTACAGACCCCAACTGGCAGGTAGGATTTAGCATCCCTGCGGGTGGGACAGTTTGCTTAGAAACTAGGGAACGTTTACGAAGAGAGGAAGAGAGAGGAAGAGGGGGAGAGGGGGAGATTAATAACCAAATAGTTCTCTACGAGAGGCTACGCCAACGGCAAAGCTCAGTACAAGTGCCGCATATTTCTCTAGGAGAGGCTGCGCCATCGGCAAAGCTCAGTACAAGTGCCCCATTCCCTATACCCCATGCTCAAACCGTTGTTGTGCATCGGCAAGAAATACCTGTAATTTCTAGTCGTTTTAGTGCTATGGAACTGGCTTTGCTTCAACATCTGTCACAACCAGAGATAATGCAAATTGATGGTGCTAGAGATCATCACTGGTTATCTGTTGAGCAGATTTTGCGCCAGTATGCTCAGTATCAATTAGGTCGCCCTATTCGCTCTGCTACCTTGATAGACTCTTATTTTGCTGCCAACCATGATGCAACCGTCTGATTTGGATAAAAAAATCCTGCCTTTGTCACCAAGCCTCGCCAAAAAACAGAATAGGGCATTAGATCCTACAGTTAGGAATCACTTAAGTGCCGTTTTTAAGTCTACACCTAGTCAAATCAATGGACAAGAAATGTCTCCAAAAGATGTTTCTAAAAACGATCAAAGTTGGACAGCCCAGATACCAAAAACTGATGTTCCAAGTCAATCAGAAACAAAATCTGAGAACAAATTAACCACTGCTGAGGTAGGTAGCAACGGGCAGATGCCAGTTGCTAATATCCCAGAAAAAGAACCGCCAAAATTAGATGGATCTGGTTCAGGTGGAGAAGCTGTTTCAGGAAATGTCAAACAGCAGGGGTTTTTGCCTGTATTGAAAAACCCTAATTTCTTGGCTCTTTGGGGCGGTCAAGTTTTCTCTCAACTAGCAGATAAAGTTTATTTGGTGTTGATGATTGCTTTGATTAATACTCAGTTTCAGGCTAGTAATCAGAGCATTAGTGGTTGGGTATCAGTCTTGATGATGGCTTTTACTATTCCAGCCGTATTGTTTGGTTCCGTTGCTGGTGTGTTTGTCGATCGCTGGCCGAAAAAGGCTGTGCTGGTGGCAACAAATATTTGGCGCGGCATCCTGGTTTTGTCAATTCCTTTTCTGATGTGGTTGACTCATGGCTGGAAACCCATAGGAGTGTTGCCAGTGGGTTTTTTGATCATTCTGGGTGTGACTTTTTTGGTTTCCACACTGACGCAGTTTTTTGCACCAGCAGAACAGGCGGCAATTCCCTTAATGGTAGAAGAACAGGATTTACTCTCAGCAAATTCGCTTTATACGACAACGATGATGGCATCGGTGATTGTTGGGTTTGCTGTTGGGGAACCGTTATTAGCGATCGCCGATGGTCTTTGGTTGCAAATTGGTGGTAGCGGTAGTTTGGGCAAAGAACTTTTAGTAGGTGGTAGTTATGCGATCGCTGGACTAATTTTATTCCTCTTGGCAACTAAGGAAAAACAGCACCACCCCGATACAGAATTCCCTCACGTATTCTCTGACTTGCGAGATGGTTTTGCCTACCTCAGAGCAAATCATCGCGTCCGCAATGCTTTGCTTCAGTTGATTATCTTGTTCTCTGTCTTTGCAGCATTAACTGTTCTAGCCGTTCGCATGGCGGAAATCATTCCCAACATGAAAGCCTCCCAGTTCGGCTTTTTACTAGCAGCCGGTGGTGTTGGCATCGCTGCTGGAGCAACAATTCTTGGTCAATTTGGTCAACGCTTCTCCTATACTCAACTAAGTTTGTACGGTTGTATGGGCATGGCAACATCCCTGATTGGTCTATCAGTATTTACAACCCAACTATGGCTAGTCTTGTTACTAGTGACGCTATTAGGTATCTTTGGGGCATTAGTGGGAATTCCTATGCAAACAGCGATCCAAACAGAAACACCTCCAGAAATGCGCGGTAAAGTCTTTGGTTTACAAAATAATGTAATTAATATTGCTCTCTCTTTACCTTTAGCATTAGCAGGTGTAGCTGAAACCTTTGTGGGGTTACAGGCAGTTTTTTTGGGATTAGCTGCGATCGTCTTTTCAGGAGGTATATTAACCTGGTATAACTCACATAAATAGTTATCAGCTAACAAGAGTTACTATTTATTACCTTGAAGTAATTAGTAATTTCTTTAAAGCTTTTGTGTTCATGCTAAACTGTGTCCAGTGAAAATTTATCACATACTTGCGGGATATCAATCTGACATTAGTCAGAATAAGTTGTTTAAATATTAGAAATTAACAACTTATAAGTAGAATAAATAAAGCCATAAATCCACTGGTTTAATCAGCTTAAAATAGGCTTTTTAAACTAGATTATGCTGGAAATCTGTAATAACTAAAAAAACCAGCAAGTATAGTTAGATAAAATAAAAATCACGAAGGACACACAAGTAATAGATCAAACCCGCTTTTCTTACAGCTAAATAAAGAATGCGTATAGCCTGGATTGGAAAAAAATCACCCTTTTGCGGCAATGTCACCTACAGTCGAGAAATTACAAATGCTTTGCTAGATAGGGGACATCAAGTTAGTTTTCTTCACTTCGCCCAGGAAGAGTCTGAACCTGACAATTGGCCAAATCTTCGCGAGGTTTCTCTCCCTTTCATTTACAAGTCCCAGGTTTATACAATTCCCACTTTTAAAGCGACCAAACTTTTAACGGAGTCGCTGCGGAAAATCAAGCCAGATATAGTCCATGCTTCCTTGACGCTATCTCCTCTAGACTTTTTTCTACCGGAAATCTGTGAGGAACTCAGGTTGCCCCTAGTTGCCACTTTTCACACACCGTTTGCTGGCAAGGGAGCAAAGCTGATATCGGGAACACAACTTTTGGCTTATCAGCTCTACGCGCCTTTTTTAGTTAACTATGATCGCGTGATTGTATTTTCCCAAATTCAGCGAGAATTATTGGCAGGGATGGGTGTCAGGAAAGAAAATATAGCCGTAATTCCCAATGGTGTTGATACGGCTAAGTATTCTCCAGGGTTTTCTCAAATCAAAACAGAATTTAAAGCCGAACGCTTGTTTGTCTATCAGGGGCGCATAGCACCAGAAAAAAATGTTGAAGCTCTCCTCCGCGCCTGGAAGCAGTCTGCAATGGAGCCTGGTAGTAAGTTACTAATTGTTGGCGACGGCCCTTTGAAGTCTTCCTTAGAGCCGTTTTATGGTTCAGAATATGGCATTATCTGGTTAGGATTTATCGCTGATGAAGATCGGCGCATTGAAATTTTGCGGGGCGCAGATGTATTTGTTTTGCCTTCATTGGTAGAGGGTTTGTCTCTATCTCTGTTAGAAGGGATGTCATGTGGGTTGGCTTGTTTAGCAACAGATGTCGGTGCAGATGGAGAAGTATTAGAAAAGGGCGCAGGTGTAGTTATTAGTACTAAAACAGCGCGATCGCAATTAAGAACCCTCTTACCAGTGTTGCAAGACCATCCAGAGTTAACAACCTTACTGGGGCAAAAAGCTAGACAGCGTGTATTAGACCGCTATACCCTTAGTAAAAATATTACTCTGCTGGAAGAACTTTATAAAGAAGTTTTAGCACAGCGACCTTTACCGCTAAGTCGCAGAGCGTAAGGAAAGAGAAGAAGTACGATGCCTACGGTAGTCACTGAACCAAGTCGAAGTGCGGGCTGCGCCTACGCATTTTTACGCTTATCACTGTTTTACAGATGCATCAGGTGCTTGGTTGCCTTAATTTTAAACTTAGATTGTTTGCACGAAACATATTCATGTGTATAACTTGTAGCTAGTTTCTGCAAAACGCAAAGTAGGATTTTTAAGTAAAATTAATCATATTGATCAATTAATCTTTGAATTGTCTACTAAAGACCATCCTAAATTGGTTGGCTGTTCATAAACTCGTTTCAAAGTATTCACATCCCTAACAGAAATAGGCGACGGGTTGCGAACTTGGGAAAAGTATAAAGCATCAGTTTGTAGCGGACTATGACCCCAAATTCCTAGCGCATGACCGAATTCGTGGCGGGCTGCTGCAATGAGATACTCACCTGTTTGACTGGGACTTAGCAAGATGGTGAAGCGGTGGGATAAAAGTTTGCTGCTGGTATATAACTCGTAAGTAGTTTGTGCCGATCGCGCACGGGTTATATTACTACCAGGGGAAATTTGTAAAGGTGGCGCTTTTCGCACAATTGTAATATCAGCAATTTCTGGCTGTTCGACTCTTATTAAAGGTAAATAATTACTCCACTCCTCTACACCTTGTAATACAGCGTTAACCCATGCTTGAGCTTGTTTTTCGCTGACGGCTTTTGGTGGTTCTACGTAAACTCGAATCGGAAATTGCGACCAGACTAAATAACCAACTTGAGTTGTTGTGACTTGAGAAAAGTAGTCACCACTATTAGTATTATCTTGCCACTGTGTGAGTGTAGCTGGTAAGGGATGGGGTTTTGGGGAAGATGATGCAGGGAGAGAAATTTTTAAGTCTGAATATACAGATTTTGGTATTATTGTAAACCCATCACTCGACTGGAGATTAGCAAAAATGACTAACAGCCCTGTGCCAAAAAACAAGGCAAGAGCTGTAATTAACCGCCGTGAAATTAAATTTATTAGAGTGTTAAGTATCGGGTGTTGGGTTATTCTCCCCATTGACTTATCCTTATTTAGGCAGCCAACCAGCACTTAAAACTACTGTTAAACCGAGGAAAATTACTGTCAATGCCCAAGTAATTCGGTTCAAGGTGTTTTCTGCACTCTTGGTGCTGCTAAATAGCTGGGCTTGTCCGCCAATGGCTCCAATCCCATCACCTTTGGGGCTATGCAGCAAAACTAAAATAATCAAACCAGTGGCGGAAAACGCCCAAATGCCTTGCACGATATTAGTAACTGTCATGGTAGCAATCTCATTTATAAAAAGTTTCAAAAAACAGACTACAGGAGTTAGGAGTTTTAAGTGAACTCCTAACTCAGCACTCAGAACTCTTTTACAGCCCCACTTGTACGGGGGTGCGAGTACGTTGCAACTCATATTCAGCTGTTTTCAGCAGCGATCGCCCGGTCATTTCTGGTGGCTGAGGCAGCTGTAAAATCTCTAAAATTGTGGGGGCGATGTCGGATAGCTTGCCATCGCTTCGCAGTTCGACATTTGTACCATATCCAGGGATTTTGATTTTCTCGCCTTCTACCAAAATTAAGGGGACTGGGTTAGTAGTATGAGCTGTCCAGGGATTGCCCCCTTCATCTAGCATATACTCAGCGTTACCGTGATCGGCAGTAATAATTGTTGTACCACCGGCTTTGATAACGCTCTCTAGTAGTCGTCCCAAACAGCGATCAACTGTTTCAATTGCTGTAATGGTAGCGTCGATTTGACCAGTATGTCCTACCATGTCTGGGTTGGCATAGTTAATCACAGCTAGGGAATATATACCCTTTTGAATCGCAGCGATCGCAACATCTGTAACTCCTGCTGCTGACATCGCTGGGGCGTGATCGTAAGTCGCTACCATTGGGCTGCTTACTAATTCCCGATCTTCTCCAGCAAAAGGTTCCTCTAGACCCCCATTAAAGAAATAGGTGACGTGGGCGTATTTTTCTGTTTCGGCGGTGCGGAACTGATTCAGATTATGATTAGCTATGACTTCTCCCAGAATATTACTGAGATTTTGCGGCTCAAAGGCTACAGCCACGGGTAAGTCTGAATCATACTGTGTAAACGTGACAAAAGACAGTGGTGTGATTTGCTGTCTTTCAAAACCGTTAAAAGTAGGACTGACCAAAGCTTGAGTCAGTTGTCTGGAGCGATCGGGGCGGAAGTTGAAAAATATCACCCCATCCCCTGGTTCTATTGCGCCGGGTGCAATTCGGATTGGGTTGATAAATTCATCTTTTACCCCTTCAGCGTAAGATGCTTGCAAGATTTCCACAGCCGTGCGATTATCACCTGTACCATCTTGGGTCATCACGTCATAGGCGCGTTTGACCCGATCCCAGCGGTGATCGCGATCCATCGCGTAGTAGCGACCGCTGAGGGTAACTATGCGCCCAATTCCTGTGCGGTCTATATAATTTTGCAGCATCGTGATTGCTCTTACACCGTCAGTTGGGGCGGTGTCACGACCATCAGTAATCGCGTGGATACAAACTTCTGGAATTCGCTGGTTTTTGGCTAAGTCAAGTAGTCCGAATAGATGGGTAATATGCGAATGTACCCCTCCCTCAGAACAAAGCCCGACTAGATGCAGCTTGCTATTCCGAGAACGAACTTCCTGGCAAATTTTGACGAGTGCTGGGTTTAAGGCAATAGAACCGTCTTCGACCGCATCAGAGATGCGTACCAGTTCTTGCGGTACAACTCGCCCAGCACCAATGTTCAAATGACCTACTTCCGAGTTGCCCATTTGACCTTCTGGCAACCCTACGGCTTTTCCTGATGTGCGGATGAGGGTATGCGGGTAAGCTGTCCATAAACTGTCCACAATGGGAGTTTTAGCAGCATTAATAGCGTTTCCTCGCTTCTCCTCGCAGTAGCCCCATCCGTCTAAAATGACTAGCACCACAGGAGCAACAGGTGCTTTGGTCATAGTAAAATTGCCCTTTACTTTTTGTAATACCCGAATGATACCACTGCTAAACCACGCCGCAAGTGAATTTTTGCTTATTAATTTCTTTTATGAAAGACTTTCAATTTTTTGAATAATTTTTTAAACTTTAGCAATTTTTCTGTAGTGTTGCCGATCGCTAATAACAAGTGATTACTTAGTAGTAGTATTTTAGCACTACTACTAAGTCTGTACTCGATCTCTTATTTCTTTTTACTGGAAGCTTTTGCAGCTTTTTTAGCAGCTTTTTCAGCAGCGATCGCAGCTAATTTTGCTTGTTCTTTTTCTTCGACAATTTTCTGGAGATAGTAATGATAATCTCCTAAGTAAACGCGGAATTCCCCATCACGGATTTCGACGATTTTATTAGCTACTTGAGAAATAAAGTAGCGGTCATGGGAAACTACAATTGCCGTACCATCATAATTTTTGAGCGCTTCTTCCAGCATTTCCTTCGCTGGAATATCTAGGTGGTTTGTCGGCTCATCTAAAATTAGTAAGTTCGCAGGACGTAAGAGCATTTTTGCCAGCGCCAAACGAGCTTTTTCTCCTCCACTTAATGCCCCAACTGCCTTAAATACAGTATCACCAGTAAATAAGAAGCGTCCCAAAAGCGTGCGGACTTCTTGATTATCCCAGTCTGGAACTTCATCATGGATAGTTTCCATGACAGTTTTCTTCAAGTCTAAAGCTTCAGCTTGATTTTGCTCAAAGTAACCAGGAATAACGTTGTGATCCCCTAATTGAACGCTACCTTCTGTGGGTGGTTCCATACCCATAATTACGCGCAGAAGAGTAGATTTTCCAGCACCGTTGGGGCCAAGAAATGCAATGCGATCGCCCCTTTCAATTAACAGATTTGCTGCCAAAAACAGAATTTTATCACCGTAAAGATGAGTTAAATCTTTAATTTCTACTACTTCGCGTCCACTGCGGGGTGCAGGGGGAAAACGGAAGTGTAGAGTTCTTACCCCAGCGATAGGTGCTTCAATGCGCTCAATTTTGTCGAGTTGCTTTTCCCGGCTTTTTGCCTGGGTACTGCGGGTAGCACTGGCGCGAAATCTATCAACAAAGGTTTGCTGTTTCTCTAATTCTTTTTGCTGACGTTCGTAAGCACTAAGCTGTGCTGATTGACTTTCGGCTTTTTGTTCCAAATATGCTGAGTAGTTACCAAGGTAGGTACTGGAAACACCACGTTCAGTTTCTACAATTTGGGTGCAGAGGCGGTCAAGGAACTCCCGGTCATGGGAGACTATTACCATCGGCGTAATTAGCCCTCTGAGGTAATTTTCCAACCACTCAATGGTTTCTAAATCTAGGTGGTTAGTCGGTTCATCCAGCAGTAACAAGTCGGGTTTTTGCAGCAGAATTTTTCCTAAACTCATCCGCATTTGCCAACCACCACTGAAGGCACTAACGAGGCGATCGCCATCTTCTAGCCCAAACCCCATCTCTGGTAAAATTTTCCCGATGCGTGCATCTAAGTTGTAGCCATCCAAGGCTTCAAATTTGCGCTGCAACCGATCCAACTTGTCGATCAGTCGATCCAGTTCCTCTGGGCTAGCCGTTTCCATCTCTTGTGGCACATGCGCTAGAGATAACTGTACTTCGTTGGCTTCTTTAAAGACAGTCCAAAATTCTTCTCTAACGGTGCGGGTGGGGTCTACTTCAAACTCTTGGTTGAGGTAGGCTATGTGTAAGCTATTAGGACGGATAATTACGCCAGAGGTGGGTTCCATTTCCCCAGAAATGATCTTTAACTGGGTGGATTTTCCAGCACCGTTGACACCGACTAAGCCAATGCGATCGCCTGGTTTAACTTCCCAGTTGATATCTTTGAGAACTTCGCCTGTGGGATAAATTTTACTTATATGTTCTAGTCGCAGCATTAAGTTTCTCTCAGGTAGGGAGTGGGTGGTTGAGGACGAAGTACTAACACCGCCTCTAATATTAACAAAAATTAACTATAAATTCGTCGTGACAAAGTCTGGAAGCCGCAAACCAAATTTGGCTTGAGCCACGGATAAAATTTACCACATCTATCTCAAGGCTGGCTTTATATTACTTGTCTAACTTCTTCGACATTCAAATCTAACGCCTCTGCTATTTGTTCTACAGTCAACCCTACTGCCAACATTGCTGTTACTGCTTTTAGTTTCCCCTTAATCTCACCTCTAACCTCACCTTGTTCAATGCCTTGTTCAATGCCTTGTTCAATGCCTTGTTCAATGCCTTGTTCAATGCCTTGTTCAACACCTTCCTGGAAGGCTTCCTGATAAAATCTGGTTTGCTTTAACTCGCTTAATCCAAACATTTCCTCCATTTCCTCCCTACTCATTGTGGGAAACTTGTAAGCCAAAATAGTCTCTATAAATTGTAATAATTGCTGCTGTTTTGGTGGTGAACTTATCTCTGACTTGGTTCTGTCTATCAACTCCCTTACTTGTGCGATTGCAATGTCTTCGCTTGCAATTACTAATTTAGCAGTTGCAATGCCAATTGGAAGCGATGCACCTTCACCTAATTCATCCAAATAAATGCGCCTGACGCGCCCACTTGTGAAAAACTCACGGTAATGTTTGATATCGCCTGTATCTACATTCCTGTTGGGGTATAAAGCTACAGCACCCCAGTCATTTAATGGTTGATTCTGACGGAGGTATAAACATATTTCTGCAATTAGCCGTGAATAAATTTCCCCATCTGCTTGAAATTGCACTTCAACAAAGTAAATCGGGTTCTCGCTTCCTTGCGTCGGTAGAAACACACCATCGATTCTGAAGGCTGTTTGTTTGATTTCAACTGATGAAAATTGATAAAAGCTAGCTTCTTCTGGAGGATTACCAATAAGTTCAAAGAAGATATCAGGGAACTCTTGAAACAGCCGATATAAGTAAAACTGCGATCGCTCTAGTTCCATGCTATTTCACTGGCATATTCTGGTTTAAAAATCCCACCAAATTACCTTGATGATAAACTGGTATATTAAAGATTATTTGTTTTAAGTTGTTAATCTAAAGGCTCATTACGTAGCGACCTAGCTGCACCCCTAAATATTTTAAGATTGCACCATTTTAAAACCATTTATTCCTTAACTGCCAGTAAAATACCCTATCACTGGCGATTATAAATCGCAGACTCCACCAAGATTTTCTCCATCTTTAAAAGCTGCCATAGAACCCCATAGTCGAGCTATTGCAGTTTGAATTTCTTCCCTTTCAGGCAAATACCATATTTCTCGACTAATTTCATTACACTGTAAAGGAGTTAAAAAATTTGGCTCTGACAAAGCTTGCTGAATATATTTATTAAGCTGGGAGAGTTTGTCCGATTCAATCTCCGATGAATATATTTGTATGCATTCTATTGCCCATTGGATTGCCAAACTATAGTGATATTTTTGTAATTTCAGTGCAATTGGATGAGCCCAAAGTATTTATTTTTGCGCTATAGTTTGTTTTACATTTTCTATTACTTGTTTCATAGATGTAACTATATCTAACTAACTTGGAGTAAAACTTATAAGTATATAATTTTTTTCACCTCGTTCTATTTAAGGTATCTCCAAATAACAAATGATATCATGTCCGGGTAATCACTTATTATAAAAGAGGTGAGTGCAAAGATGACCAATGCCGAAACGAATTAGTGTAGCCACACATCTAAGTATTGAAGAGCTAGAATAACGTTACCGTCAGGCTAAAGACGGCATAGAAAGCCGTCAGTACCAGATTATTTGGTTAGTAGCCCAAGGCAAAAAAACGGAAGAAATCGAGGAAATAACGGGCTACAGCAGAACCTGGATGTACGCATTGGTAAAAAGATACAACGAGTTAGGAGTGCAAGGATTAGGCGATCGCAGAGTATTCAACCAAGGTACACAGCCACTAGTGGATGATATCGAGCAGGCACAGTTATGGCAAGCGTTACAAGAAAAAACACCGGATGGAGGATTATGGAATGGCAGGAAGGTGGCAGATTGGTTAAGTGAAGTAACAGGAACTCATATTAGCAGACAGAGGGGATGGGAAATATTGCGGCAGATGACTTTTAGGCTCAGAGTACCCCGTCCGTCTCACACAAAAAGCGACCCTTTTGAGCAAGAAGCCTGGAAAAAAAAATAGCTACAGAAGTAGAAGAACTTCAAGCCAACTACCCAGATGCGGAAATTCAGTTGTGGTGCGAAGATGAACATCGCTTGGGACTCAAACCAGTTTTGCGACGAGTTTACGTCCCAGAAGGAGAAACACCAATCGCTGATGTAAATTGGCGGTTTAAATGGCTATGGTTGTATGCTTTTGTACATCCGAAAACAGGAGTTACTTATTGGTGGATTCTTCCTTATGTCAATACAGAGCTATTTAACAAGGTTTTAGCGGATTTTGCTCAAGAATTTGGTTTAGGTGCTGATAAACGTATTTTGTTAGCTGTTGACCAAGCAGGATGGCATACCAGCAAGGGTTTGGAGATTCCTGAAGGGCTACACTTAATGTTTTTGCCATCTCACTCACCCGAATTACAGCCCGCAGAAAAGCTGTGGACTTTGGTTGACGAACCAATTGCTAATCGCTCTTTTGAGACACTCAATGATTTAGAGAATGTTTTGTTTCATCGGTGTCAATCTTTACTCCAACAGACAGAGTTAATTCGTGGCTTAACTGGTTTTTATTGGTGGCTTCAAATTGGTGTTTAATCGTAAGTCATTACCCGGACATGATATGAGCCTCATAAAAATGGTAGTAATTATCCTTCCCAGCCTTGACGAGTATCGCACAGAAAATTCTCTGCGATCGCATCATCAAATAAATAAGGGCAATGCTCTGGAAAAGTTCGTAATGGTAAGTTAGTTTCTCTTAGCCATAAATTAACACCCGCTTCAAAACCATCTAGCAAGACTTCTTCTATCAACTTGCTTTTGCTTCATCCCCGGATGCTTCAGCCACAGCCGCCAATCTCTCTGCCGCAGCTTGCACAATTTGAGCCACTTGAGCCAAAGGCATGTGCTGGATTTGTCTAAGAATCAGACTCAAATCTGAGGTTTCTGGAATTGGCTTGCCATCTATGCAGCTAATTAACTCTTCCATTGTGTAGCCTGCTTTCGATGCGATTCGAGCCAAATTTTCTGTATCTGGCACCTTCACACCTTTTTCCCACATCTGAACAGCAGTAGCAGATACCCCCAAAAGCTTACCAAATGCTCGCTGACTCATTGAACCGCGAGCTAGTTTAATGATTTCAATCAGTTTTTGTTTGCTTTCGATCTTCACTGCTTATATAGCTAGCCAACTGTATTTACAAGTCTACTTTCAATATTACAAGTTTACTTTTATATTGACAGCCTTGTGTTTTAGTACTAAACTATATCTCTGGTTGTAAATCGGCAACTACAGGCATCAAGCTAGTAGAATAACCCATCTATCTTTAACCAACCCAAAAAACTTAGTTTGCTACGGCGCTTGTGCTAGTAGTTCAACTTTGCTGCGAAGAAATAATATCGAAGGTGCATCATGTTTCGCAAGCCACGCAAAATTAACCAATATCGCCGCAAAGGTAAAAATCTTATAGCCACTAATAAAATTAAACCAGAACAGTGGAACATTTCTGACACAGAAACCAAAGAAGCTTTAAAGGTTAAAGGCTACGATGTTAAGCAAATTAAAAAAATCCACCTTCTGAAGCATCAAGTGTGTATTTCCTACTGGGATGCAAAAGGCAATATATGCAGCAGCTTTTTTAGCTACCGGATTTTTGCGCGTTGGCAAGAAGAAACGGAAAAGCTAATTTATACCTGTCAAACGCTGAAGGAATGGGCGAAGCTAAATTACGTTATGAAGTACGAATTTGCTTATTACCATTATCCAAGTGAAATAGAAGATACACTCCACGCAATATTAGAAAACCACCTGTCTGTGTTAAAAGCAACAGTACAACAAGTGGTTTTACAGGATATTTAACAGCAAAAATTAGTTAGCGCCAGAAGTCGCTAACTCCGCCAGACGCTCTTGTTGGTCTAGAGATATACAAGACTGGATAAGTGTCTCTAAATCACCATCCAAAACAGGGGTAAGGGAATAATTCTGACCTAACCGATGATCGGTAGCGCGGTTATCTTTATAATTATAGGTGCGAATTTTTTCTGATCGCGATCCAGTACCAACTTGCGATCGCCGCATGGAAGTAACAGCTGCTTGTTGTTCGCCTAACTTGATGTCATACAACTTCGCCCGCAGAATTTGCATTGCCCGTTCTTTGTTTTGCAATTGGCTGCGTTCTTCTGTACAGAAAATGCGTATTCCCGTTGGTTTGTGCATCAAGTCAACGGCTGTTTCCACCTTGTTGACGTTTTGTCCACCAGCACCACCAGAACGAGCTGTGGTCATTTCAATATCTTTCGGGTCAATATGAATTTCTACATCATCAACCTCTGGCATAATCGCCACGGTAGCTGTGGAAGTATGAACCCGTCCCCCAGATTCAGTTGCCGGCACGCGCTGCACACGATGCACTCCAGCTTCAAACTTTAGCTGACTGTAAACGTCATTACCTTTGATTTCTAGAATAACCTCTTTCCAGCCACCCATTTCTCCGCGAGATTCGCTCACTAGAGAAACTTTCCAACCTTGAGTCTGGGCATAGCGGGTGTACATTTGCATCAAATCGCCAGCCCAAATACTTGCTTCATCGCCACCAGTACCAGCGCGAATTTCCAACATGATATTCTTTTCATCATTGGGGTCGCGTGGTAGCAGCAAGACTTTCAAGCGAGACTCTAAATGTTCTATTTTTTCTTCAAGTTCTTTTACTTCCAGTGATGCCATTTCTTGCAACTCTGGATCACTTGCAGATTCTTTATAAACCTGACGCGCTCCGATCAAGTCTTCTTGGGCTGTTTTCCAAATCTCATAAGTATTAACCACCTCTTCCAAAGAAGAACGAGACTTAGCAATTTCTTGATATTCATCAGGATTGCTAGCGGTATCGGGATCGCCAAGACGACGTGTTAATTCATTAAAAGTTTGTTCAACGGATTTTAGTTTGTCCAGTAAGTATGATTCAGCCATGACGAGTGCGATCGCTCCTTAAAAAATAACAAATTGGCTCGAGCATATAAATGAAAATCGACCCAGCTGATGCAGGGCCGTCGTTAACAGCAGAGCCAACCCGCTACTTTTTGTCTTGTTCGTCACCAGATGTTTGAGTGCTGCTCATACCGTACTTGCGGAGGAAGCGCTCTACTCTACCTTCAGTGTCAATAATCTTCTGAGTGCCGGTGTAAAAGGGGTGATTCCCAGACCAAACATCTACATGCAATTCTGGCTTGGTAGAGCCAATGGTCATAACAACTTGACCGTTGCAGTAAACTTTAGCATCTGGATACCACTTGGGGTGAATATCAGCTTTAGCCATTGTTCTTTTTGTGATGAATCTATATAAATTATAACTTTCAGCGTTCAATTGAAGCTAGGGAGTGGGGAGTGGGGAGATGCCCCATGCCCACTTGCCCCGAGCGTTCGCGTAGCGTCTCGCAGAGAAGGGATGCCCCATGCTCAATTCCCTAACGCTTAGAGTACTGAGGCGCTTTCCGAGCTTTATGTAAACCATATTTCTTCCGCTCTTTTGCTCTCGGATCGCGAGTCAAATAACCTTCGGTTTTCAAAGGTGGGCGGTTGTCTGGGTCGAGTTGGCACAAAGCACGAGCAACTCCCAAACGAACAGAATCAGCCTGTCCAGTCAAGCCGCCGCCTTCTGCTTTTACCAAAATGTCATATTCGTTTTCTAATCCCAGAGTTTCCAGGGGCGCTTTAATCACTCCCAGATAGTTGGGGTTGAATTGGAAATACAAGGTTCCATCTTTACCGTTCACAATCAGTTGACCAGTGCCTGGAACTAAGCGTACCCGTGCTACTGCGTTCTTACGACGGCCAGTACCCCAGTATACGGCGCGACCGCTATTAGCATCTGCTACTACCATTAATTTTCTTCTCCAGGAATTGTACTAACTTTTAGTTCTTTAGGTTTCTGAGCATCATGGGGATGCGTAGGCCCAGCGTAAACTTTCAGCTTGGTGAACAACTGCTTACCCAGGCTATTTTTAGGTAGCATACCTTTAACAGCTTGTTCTAAAATTCGCTCTGGGATGCGGTCTTGCAGTTTAGCAAAAGTTTCGGTTTTCATCCCACCAGGACGACCAGAATGGCGGCGGTAAAGCTTTTGAGTACGCTTTTTGCCTGTGACTGCTACTTTCTCGGCATTGATGACGATTACGAAGTCACCTGTATCTAGATGGGGTGTATATTCGGGTTTCTTTTTGCCTCTCAATACCTGGGCGATTTCGCTGGCGAGGCGACCGAGGCGTTTATCGGTGGCATCTACTATGTACCACTCACGCTCAAGGGTTGCTTGAGAAGGAAGGTATGTTTTAACTGTTGTCATTTGTCATTTGTCCTTTGTCATTTTTAATTTGTCATTAGTCATTTGTCTTTTGTCATTTGTAGTTACTAAGAACCAATGACTAATGACTCTTGACTAGTGACGAACTTTGGCAAGGTGTCGTACCAAATCTCTTTTGGAAAGGGAAAATCTGGATAGCCAACTCGCAACAAGCACAAGCCTTGGGGCGGGGCGGCGTGTTTCACTTCTTCCCGGCGTTCTTCTTTCCAGAGTTCGGTGAAGCTAGAAAGTGTTCGTTGTTCAGAACCTACTTGTACCAGCATCCCTACCAACAGCCGTACCATGCCATACAAAAATCCATCTGCCTGTATTTCAATATGGATAAATGGCCCACTGCGACGACACTCTGCTGCTTGCACCTCTACCCAGGAATGCGATCGCTTTGAGCCTGCACGGTGAAAAGCAGCTAAGTGATGCTTTCCCAAGAGAGGTTTCAAGGCAGCTTGAATTAAAGATTCATCCAGGGGTGCATAATAATAATGCCAACTGAAGGGTCTTACAAACAAGTTAAGCCGATCTTCAGTATATATTGTGTAGCGATACCGTCGATAGGCTGCACTAAAGCGAGCGTGCCAACGGTTATCGACACTAGCTGAAGCCCTGATTAATATATCTGGCGGCAGGTAGCTGTTAAGGATTGTTGCCCACTTGTGAGGCGGAATTAAACCTGTAGCTTCAAAATGGGCTACTTGAGCAGCAGCATGAACTCCTGAATCGGTTCGCCCAGCACCATGTAGTGTTACATGGTAGCCAAGAATAGTAGCGATCGCAATTTCAATCTCTTCTTGAACTGTCCGGTGTTGTTTTTGCCGTTGCCAGCCATGAAAATGAGTGCCCAGGTATTGGATTACCAAGGCTACTCGATGAGTTTGTGTAGGCTGGTGGCTTTCTAACATACAGATTTTGTCTTACCCTACGGGAAGCCGCCAAAGGGCGTCTATGTCAGTTGTCCTTTGTTATTCACTAATGACCAATGACTAATGACTTAAACCAATTCAATTATTGCCATTTTTGCATTATCGCCCCGACGCGGTACGGTATGCAGGATGCGGGTATAACCGCCCTGGCGATCGCCATATCGAGTAGGAGCTTGCTCAAATAGAGCGTGAACCAGTTGTTTGTCGAAGATATAGCCAAGAGCTTCCCGGCGTGCTGACAAGGAGCCATTTTTGGCTAGAGTAATCATTTTTTCCACTTCACTTCGGAGAACTTTCGCTCTAATTAAAGTGGTGGTGATTTTACCATGACGGATCAGCTCGGTGGCGAGCGATCGCAATAAAGCACGGCGTTGATCGGCTGGTTTACTGAGTTTTTTGACGCGACAACGGTGACGCATAATTATGCACTATGAATTATGAACGTTTTTTCTTAAGGGTGTTTAGAGCCTCTTTCCATTGGCAGGGTGATGCCCAAGCGGCGCTGTAAAGCTTCCACAACCTCTTCTGCTGACTTCTGACCAAAATTCTTAATTTCTAAGAGGTCTTCTTGGGTATAATCCAACAAATCTGCCACAGAGTTAACTTGTGCCCGTTTGAGACAGTTATATGCCCGCACAGAAAGTTGCAACTCTTCAATGGGTATCTGGGCAGTTGGGTCGTCTGGAATCTCTGAACCTGTGTCTGTTGGTTCTAGGGAGATGTCTTTCAAGGGGTTGAATAAATCTACCAAGATTCCAGCAGCCGAAGATAGTGCTTCTTGGGGGGAAATACTGCCGTTTGTCCAAACTTCCAACAACAGTCGGTCTTTTGGAATCAAGCCTTCCCCACGAGATTCTTCAACACTGTAGTTGACTTTTCGCACCGGCATAAATATGGAGTCGATTTGGAGAAAGTCCAACGATGTGGCTTCCTCACGTCCTCGCTCTACAGTGCGATAGCCTTTGCCTTTCTCGATCCGAAATTCCATTTCCAGCTTTCCACCCTCAGCGATGGTGGCTACATACTGGGTCGGGTCGATGACTTCTACTTCACTAGGCAAATCAAAATGTGCCGCAGTGATTGTTGCTGGCCCGCTAACGAGTAATCTACCAATTTGAGGCTGCGAGGAATAGTTTTTTAGGATAACTTCCTTCATTCTCATGAGGATTTCCAGTACATCTTCCCGCACGCCCGGAACTGTAGCAAACTCGTGTGAAACGCCTGCAATCCGCACTGCTGTAACTGCTGTGCCTTCTAGGTTGGAGAGTAAAACTCGCCGCAGTGCGTTGCCAACCGTTGTCCCTTGACCGCGTTCTAGAGGTTCCAGAACAAATTTACTGTAATGGTTCCGACTTTCTTCAGTATTCGACTCTACACATTCAATCTGAAACTGCGCCACGGATGAGCCTCCCTTTTTCTAAGGTGCTGCTAGCAGACAAATCAATTGCCTCCCGAATTGAATTTATGTCCTGTAGATTATAGGTTAATCAAACTACTAGTATGAAATTACGGTATAGTTTGACACTCCCATTGAGCTTGCAGGCGCTAATAATATTTTGGGTTCCGAAGTTTAATAGCTTTTCCCGCAGGAAAATCTGACTCACTTTTGGTAGCCCAAGGTTTCACCCAATGACAGTTCGCACGTTAGACGCTCAAGCAATCATTGCAAGTAACTTTACTTCCTTTGGTTGTAGCTTCTCGCCCTTAATGCCCAAGTCTTGGTGTTTAAACTCGACGGCGCTTGGGTGGACGGCAACCATTGTGAGGAATTGGGGTAATATCCCGGATGAGCGTAATTTCCAGTCCTGCTCCTTGAAGTGCCCGGATAGCGGTTTCTCTACCTGCTCCTGGCCCACTAACCATTACCTCAATTTGGCGCATCCCTTGATCAATGGCTCTACGGGCTGCACTTTCAGCAGCAGTTTGCGCTGCAAAGGGAGTTCCCTTTTTTGCTCCCTTAAAACCGCTAGAACCAGCACTAGCCCAGGAGATCACATCTCCATTTTGATCGGTAATGGTGACAATGCTATTGTTGAAAGTAGACTGGATGTAGGCCATCCCACTGGGTACATTCCGTTTCTGCTTCTTGCTCCCGGATTTTTTAGTTGGTTGTCTCGCCATACTTGTTTCGTTGATTTAAGGTAAAACTTGCTCAGATTAGCAAGCGTTGCAAATTTATTTCCCTGGAGCCTTCTTCTTCCCAGCCACTGTCTGCCTTCTGCCTCGACGGGTTCTGGCATTGGTGCGAGTTCTTTGTCCTCTAACTGGTAGTCCCATGCGATGACGACGTCCTCTGTAGGTACCAATGTCAACTAAGCGCTTGATGTTCAAAGACTCCAAGCGCCGCAAGTCGCCTTCAACTTGATAGTTGCTTTCTATTTCCCCTCGTAGGGTTGTTACATCGGCATCACTTAAGTCTTTAACGCGGGTGTCTGGGTTCACACCAGTAGCCGCTATAATTTCTTGAGCGCGTGATAAACCAATTCCATAAATGTAGGTCAGACCGATCTCGACGCGCTTATCGCGTGGAAGGTCTACTCCGGCAATACGTGCCACAATGAACTCTCCCTATTGTTCTCGCAATTACTGTTGGTTAAAAAAACGTGATTAATCGCGTCTTTTCGTTTTAATGATCATATGCGTGTATAAATCACTCTGTGGTTAGAGCGTTATCCTTGACGTTGCTTGTGCTTGGGGTTCACACAGATCACCATGACACGACCACGACGTTTGATCACGTTACACTTTTCACAGATTTTCTTGACTGAGGCTCTAACTTTCATGCCTTTTATTTTTTGACTCCAAATATTAAATTATAGCATTTCTAGGGAAATTAATCCAGCTAATTAACTAGTAAACAGTCAAAAGAATTGTTTTATGGTAAAATTCTCTACATATAGTTACTTCTTTCGTAGTCGATAGGTAATTCTGCCTTTGGTCAAGTCGTAAGGAGTTAACTCCACCTTGACGCGATCGCCGGGCAAAATCTTGATATAATTTCGGCGAATTTTGCCGGAAATGTGAGCTAGCACGTTAAACCCATTGTCCAAGTCAACGCGAAACATTGCGTTGGGCAGGGACTCTGTAACCGTGCCTTCCATTTCAATCAAATCTTGCTTAGACAATTTGTTTTTTCCTCAACTCAACAATTTCGTGTTCAGTTGCAGCGCTTTATCTGCAAGAGAACACACTTTAAGAAATATATCAACAGTTTATTAATATATCTTAGCTAAAATTGATCTGCTTCTTCGTAGGGGCAGTGGGGAGTATTGAGTGGTGAATGCTCTACTCCCTGTTCTCAAGTTAAGAAGTTATTACCTGTTGAAGTTCACTAGTGACATCTTCTTGGGACTGATTGCCATTGACTGTTAAAAGTTTTTGGCGATCGCGATAATAATCAATTAAAGGTTCAGTTTCAGCGCGGTATACTTCTAAACGGCGACGAATCACCTCTTCGGTATCATCTTTTCGTCCTCTAGCTAGCAAACGTTCTACCACAACATCATCCGGTGCATCTAGATTGACTACCCTTTCGCCACTCTGATGTATTGTTTCCAGCAATTCTTCTAGAAAAGCCGCTTGCGTCACTTTGCGGGGAAAACCATCAAGAATCCAACCATTTTCTGCATCTGGTTGGTTGAGGCGCTCCTGTACCAAATCCTGCACTAGCTGGTCGGGGACTAACTCGCCGCTATTTACATAGTTTTGAGCCTTGATTCCCAAATGAGTTTGCTCTTTCATGGCTTGTCTTAATATTTCACCAGTAGAAATATGGGGAATATTCAAGTGTTCAGCCAAAGTTTGAGCTTGTGTTCCTTTACCAGCTCCAGGCGGCCCCAAGAAGATTAATCGCGTCACTATTATTTCACCATTCCTTCATAGCGCTGAGAGATGACGTAAGTTTGGACTTGTTTGGCTGTCTCAATTGCCACACCAACTAAAATTAACAAAGAGGTAGCACCTATTCCCTGGAAAGTTTTCACATTCAAAGCGCTTTCCACGGCAGTGGGTATAATAGCAACCAAGCCCAAAAAGATCGCACCCAAAAAAGTAAGTCGGTTGGACACGCGTTCGATATATTCGCTAGTTGCCTTGCCGGGACGAATACCAGGAATACTAGAACCCATTTTCTTCAAGTTTTGTGCCACATCTACTGGGTTGAGAATCAACGAAGAATAAAAGTAGCTGAAGAAAACAATGGAAATCATGTAGACCAAGGCATAGACCCAGGAGCTAGAACCGCCTGGACTCAGATAAGTGTTAACTATATTGGCTAAATCGGCATTTTTAGTAAAATTGGCGATCAGCAGTGGCAAACTGAGGATGGCAGCAGCAAAAATAATTGGCATTACGCCGCCTTGATTTAGCCGCAGAGGCAGATAGCTACGCTGCTCTGCCAACACTCGCCGACCTACTTGGCGACGAGCCGAAATAATTGGGATGCGGCGCATTCCTTCTTGCACAATCACAATACCAACAATTGTTGCTAGGAAAACTAAGATCAGCACGATCACACGACCTACTGTTTCCCGACCACCCGCTTGTACCAAGTCGATGGTATCACCCAAAGCTTTTGGTAATGACGCGACAATATTGACAAAAATCAACAAAGATGCACCGTTACCTATGCCACGTTCTGTAATTAGTTCTGATGCCCACATTACGAACATAGAACCAGCAGTCAGAGCGATCGCAGTTTCAGCTACAAAGATTGGCCCTGGGTTTAAGGCAAATTGCTGGAGAAATAATGCCGAAAAAGCTGTACTTTGAAGAATTGCCCAAACTACGGTGACATAGCGGGTAATTTGCGATATTTTTCGCCGACCTGCTTCGCCTTCATTTTTCTGTAAATTTTCTAAAGATGGAATCGCAGCGGTCAGCAATTGGATGATAATAGACGCATTAATGAAGGGCAAAATCCCTAAAGCAAAGACTCCTAAAGTGGAAAGTCCTCGCCCGGAAAATATATCCAATAAGCCGAATATGGTATTACTACCTGATATGGCTTCGGCAAATCTTGGTCTATCAATCCCTGGTACGGGCAAGAAGATGCCCAGGCGAACCAAAATTAAAATACCGACGGTGACAAGCAGCCTACCTCTGAGGCCAGCTGCTTGTGCCATCTGCATAAAAGTTTCTTGAGCCGTTGGGGCTTTATCTCGACTGATCATAGAGTGCTACCTTTATAGTGAACCAGGCGCTGACAGCGAGTTGGCTTCTATTTAAGTGCGCTGTTCCGGCTCACTCATAAGACTTCACAACTACCACCAGCTGCCTCAATTTTGCTACGAGCTGTACCTGTGAAAGCTGCCGCTTGTACCTTAAGCGGAGTGCTCAATTCCCCGTTACCTAAAATTTTCAATGGCCCCTTCACAGCAGTAAGGATACCTGCTGCCTTCAATGAGGTCAAAGTTACTTCCGTATTAGCGGGAAGGGAGGCTAGCTTCTCTACATTAATCGTAGTGTAAATCTTCTGATTCACAATCGGAAAGCCCTTCAGCTTAGGTAAGCGGCGGTACAATGGCTGTTGACCACCTTCAAAACCTGGTCGAGTCCCGCTACCAGAGCGAGATTTTTGACCACGCATACCTAGACCAGCACTGGCACCTTGACCAGCAGAAATCCCTCTGGCTACACGCTTCTTGCGTTTCTTTGAGCCTTTTTGCGGCTTAACATCGTTGAGTCTCATGATGTAATTAGTTCTTGTTTACACAAAAGCTCTGTAAGTGCGACTCTACTAAATGTAGAGACTTTCAATAGGAATACCGCGATCTTCTGCGACTTCAGAAAGAGTCCGCAGTGTAGATAAGGCATTGACTGCGGCTCTAGCATTATTGAGCGGATTGTTAGAGCCAAGTTGCTTGGCTAAGACGTTACGAACTCCTGCCAATTCCAACACAGTCCGCACAGCACCACCAGCAATTACCCCAGTACCAGGTGAAGCTGGGCGCATCATCACTTTCGCACCACCACCGACACCATCAATGGGATGGGGAATGGA
Organism: Nostoc sp. FACHB-888; assembly: GCF_014696655.1. Lineage (NCBI taxonomy): Bacteria > Bacillati > Cyanobacteriota > Cyanophyceae > Nostocales > Nostocaceae > Nostoc > Nostoc sp. FACHB-888. The sequence goes on from NZ_JACJQM010000003.1 coordinate 195,344, forward strand.
GTTGGATTTGGTGATTGGGATATCAATAAGGTGTTTTTTGCCGTCGGCTACGCCTTTTTTGACGGCACCAATTACATCTGAAGCTTTGCCTACTCCGACACCAACTTGACCGCGTTCGTTACCGACAACAACGATCGCTCTAAAGCTGAGTTTTTTACCACCTTTGACGACCTTGCTCACGCGGCGGATTTGGATAACCCGCTCTTGCCAAGTAGTTTCTTCTTTTTTGGCACGCTTTGTTTTACTTTTACGCTCTGTTGCCATAATTTATGCTCTGGTGAACGTCATTTGTCTTTATGTCATTTGATCTTTATGTCATTTGTCCTTTGTCATTTGTCCAATGACTAATGACCAATGACTAATGACCAATGACTTTAGAAATCTAAACCAGCTTCGCGTGCTGCATCAGCTAATGCTTTGACACGGCCATGATATAAGTTACCACCGCGATCAAAGACTACTTTGGTGATGCCTTTTTCTAGCGATCGCACTGCGATCAACTTACCAACTTGCACCGATGCGTCGCGGTTTGCACATGACGCTAAACTAGATTTCAGTTCTGGTTCTACAGTCGATGCTGCCACGATGGTTTGATGCTGAGTATCATCAATTATCTGGGCGTAAATATGCTCATTAGAACGAAATACCGCTAAACGCGGACGTTCTGTAGAGCCAATAACTTTGCCACGAACGCGTCGATGACGACGGTTTTTTGATTCTCTACGAGTAAGTTTCATTTCTACTTCTTACCACCCTTACCAGTCTTACCAGCTTTCCGTCTGACCACTTCACCGGCATAGCGAATGCCTTTACCTTTGTAAGGTTCTGGTGGACGAACGGCACGAACTTTGGCAGCTGTGTTACCTACAATTTCTTTGTCATAGCCGCTGACAATGACGTTAGTGGTACCTTCTACTGCAAACTGAATTCCATCTGGTGGTTCAATTTGCACCTGATGGCTATAACCCATATTCAAAACTAGGTTACGCCCTTGAAGTTGTGCCCGGTAACCAACACCTTGAATTTCTAAACGGCGTTGAAAACCTTGAGAAACTCCCTCAACCATGTTGGCAACTAAAGTGCGGCTCAAGCCGTGCAGTTGCTTTGAAGTACGAGTTTCATCCCGACGATTTACGTGTAATATTTCTCCCTCTTGAGAGAGTGAAACATTTGGTGTAAGAGTGCGAGAAAGTTCTCCTTTCGGGCCTTTCACCACAATATTCGTACCATCGATCGCCACTTGAACTTTGGCGGGAATAGTAATTGGACGTTTACCGATACGAGACATGACTTTTTGTCCTTTGTTATTTGTCCTTTGTTATTTGTCCTTTGTCTTTCATTAATGACAAGTGACAAATGACTAATGACCAATGACTACCAAACGTAACAAAGCACTTCGCCACCCAAGTTCTGACGCCGCGCTTCGCGGTCAGTCATAATCCCACTGGATGTAGAAATAATGGCAATGCCAATGCCGCCTAGTACTCTTGGTAATTCTTTTCTGTTGGAGTAAACACGCAAGCCTGGCTTACTCACTCGCTTTAAGGCGGTGATTAGAGGCTGACGATTCTTACCTTTGTATTTCAGGGAAATCACTAGGTTGTGCTTTACCCCTTCTTCTGCTTCTTCGATTTCAGCAATAAAGCCTTCCTCCCGTAGCACTTTGGCAATGCTGCGGGTCATTTTTGTAGCTGGCACTTGTGTAGTTTGATGCCGCGCCAGGTTGGCATTGCGGATGCGCGTCAGCATATCTGCAATTGTGTCGTTAGCCGCCATCGTTCCCTCTATAGATGAACTTACTGATCGCGAAAGGGCATTCCTAATTCTTTAAGTAAGGCGCGACCCTCTTCGTCGTTTGTTGCTGTGGTGATGATGGAAATATCCATCCCACGTACTTGATCAACGCTGTCGTATTCGACTTCTGGGAAAATTAGCTGTTCTCTCACACCCAGAGTATAGTTACCCCGTCCGTCAAAGCTTTTAGGGCTAACGCCGCGAAAATCTCGAATTCTGGGCAGTGATAGGCTAACCAGTCGGTCAAAAAAGGCATACATCCGTTCGGCTCTGAGGGTAACCATGATTCCCACAGGCATCCCTTGACGAATCTTAAAGCCAGCGATCGCTTTTTTTGCCCGTGTCACCACTGGCTTTTGACCTGTTACCAGCGCAATTTCGTTGATGGATGCTTCCAGCGACTTCGCATTTTGAGCTGCTTCACCCAAACCTCGGTTAATAGTAACCTTTACCAACTTCGGTACTTGATGAACGTTGGTATATTGAAACTGATTGATCAGTTTGGGGACGATTGTCTCTTGATATAAGCTTTTGAGTCTTGTTGTCGCCATAGTTTTTTGTCCTGATATCCCTGGGCTTGGTCAGGGAACAAAGTTACGAGTTATAAGTTATGGGTTATGAGTGAAATTTAATTCTTAACTCTTAATTCCTAACTTCTAACTATTTATCCAGAATCTCGCCAGTTTTTTTAAGTTTCCTGACTTTTTTGCCTTCTGAAGTAAAGGTATAACAAACACGACTGGCAACGTTTTGCTTGGTGGAATAAAGCATTACGTTGGAGCTATGAATCGGGAATTCCTGGGTTAGAATCCTTCCTGATTCCCCTTCTTGCTGGGGTTTCACGTGCTTGGTTTTAATGTTGACACCTTTGACGATGACTTTACTCAGTTGGGGAAGTGCCTGGATAATTTCACCAACTTTTCCTTTGTCTTTGCCAGCGATAACTTGTACGGTGTCGCCAGTTTTAACGTGCATTTTGTGGAATACTTTGGGCGTACCCTGTTTGGTTGCCATTAAAGCACCTCCGGAGCCAGAGAAACGATCTTGGTAAAGTTCTTATCGCGCAGTTCCCGAGCAACTGGGCCAAAAACCCGTGTGCCTCTGGGATTACCGTCTTTGTTGATGATTACAGCAGCGTTATCATCAAAGCGAATACTCATGCCACTGTCACGAGATACGGCTTTACGAGTGCGGACAATTACTGCTTCCACAACATCAGACTTTTTTACAGCCATGTTAGGTGTAGCATCTTTGACAACGGCGATAATTTTATCACCGATAAAACCATAACGGCGGTTGCCTCCACCTAAGATGCGGATGCACATTAGTTTACGGGCGCCGCTATTATCTGCGACATTCAGGTAAGTCTGGGGTTGAATCACAATTATTCTCCCTTGTGATGTTGTTAGTTTCTAACAACGATGAGGTTTAAGTAGGTTTGACGTTCAGGACTTCTGTGATTTTCCAGCGCTTGGTTTTGCTCAGGGGTCTAGTTTCCTGAATGCGAACGCGATCGCCTACTTTACACTTATTTTCTTCGTCGTGAACTTTATATCGTTGGGTGTTAACCACAATTTTGCCGTACTTGGGGTGAGGAGCGCGGTTTTCTATGGCTACAACCACAGTTTTTTGCATTTTATCGCTCACTACCAAGCCAACTCGTTCTTTAACTGCCATAATCTCCTACTTTTCTTCTTTAGCCGATTGACTTGCTGCCCGTTTGCGTTCTGTTTCTAGCGTTAACAACTGGGCTAGGCGGTGTCGCATTTGCCGGAACTGGTGGGGCTTTTCTAGTTGTCTGGTGGCTTTTTGCAAGCGCAACTGAAATAGTTGTCTTTTGATCGCGACAATTTCATCAGAGAGCTTCTCATCACTTAATTCTCTAGCTTCTGAAATCTTGGGAAGAGGCATAAGCTACTCCTGCTCCTGTGGTTGAGAGCGCACAATAAACTTGGTTTTGATGGGCAGTTTAAATGAAGCCAAACGCATAGCTTCACGGGCAATTTCTTCAGAAACCCCACCGATTTCAAACAAAATTCGTCCTGGCTTGACTACAGCTACCCAAAACTCTGGATTACCTTTACCAGAACCCATCCGGGTTTCAGCAGCACGCATGGTTACAGGTTTATCAGGGAAAATCCGAATCCAGATTTGTCCACCCCGACGAATATAACGAGTCATTGCCCGTCGAGAAGCCTCGATTTGCCGGGAAGTAATCCAAGCTGGTTCTTGTGCTTGGAGTGCAAAATCACCGAAGTTGAGGGTGCTACCACGGCTGGCTAGTCCCTCCATCCGTCCGCGCTGTTGTTTGCGGAATTTAGTTCTTCTAGGGCTTAACATGGTTGGTTACTTGTCATTTGTCATTTGTCCGTTGTCATTTGTCATCTGCCATTTCTTAATGACTAATGACTAATGACTAATGACGATTTATCCTTCATTTGAACGGTCTTCAAATTGCTGGCGACGACGTTGCTGTTGACGACGACGGGGTTCACGATCGCGATCGCGGGGATCTCGTTCCCGATCACGGCTTGCTGGTGGTAGCGGATCTGGTTCCTGTCCAGGAATAATTTCTCCCTTAAACACCCATACTTTGATACCCAAAATGCCGTAAACAGTTTTTGCGGTGCAATAAGAGTAGTCAATGTCAGCCCGTAAGGTATGTAAAGGTACTCTACCTTCACGAGTCCACTCTGTCCGGGCAATTTCTGCACCGTTGAGGCGACCGCTAACTTGGATTTTAATACCTTGGACACCAGCGCGTTGGGCACGTTGAATCGATTGACGCACTACCCGCCGAAAGGAAACCCGGCGTTCCAATTGTTGAGCAATGTATTCGGCAATTAGGTAGGCATCAGCATCAACTCGTTGAACTTCAACTACATTAATGCGAATTTGGCGATTGCTACCCAACAGTCCTTGGAGTCCGGTACGCAAAGATTCAATACCTTGTCCACCACGGCCCACTACTACACCTGGTCTAGCTGTACGTACTTCTAAATCGATTTGGTCGGCTTTACGCTCAATCCGTACCTCGGAAATACCGGCGTTGTTTTGAGCCTGTCTACCCAGCTTTTGTTCTATATATTGACGCAGTTTGTAGTCTTCTTGTAAAAGTTCTGGATAACGATCAGGAACAGCAAACCAACGGGATTGATGTTCATGTGTAATACCCAGGCGAAAACCAACTGGATGAATCTTCTGTCCCACGAATGCTTCCTCTAAAATTTCTTACTTTACGCAATTTATTTCGTGTAAAAAAAGCTTATTTTTCTGGGGCAGCTGCTACAGCCACAGTAATATGACACGTCGGTTTGCGAATTTGGTAAGCTCGACCTTGCGCTCTTGGTTGGAACCGCTTCAGCGATGGACCTTGATCGGCATAAGCCTGAGTAATTACTAGTTGAGTCCGATCTAACCCAGCGTTGTGTTCGGCATTAGCAGCAGCGCTTCTAAGAACCTTTAATATGGGTTCAGTAGCGCGATAGGGCATGAATTCCAGGATGATTAACGCTTCACGGTATGATCGCCCCCGGATTTGATCCAGTACCCGACGTACTTTGTAGGCCGAGATGCGGATAAAACGAGCGATCGCTTTTACTTCAGTAGTATTAGTAGCCATAGTTTTCTCCAATTTTGTCATTTGTCATTTGTCATTTGTCACTTGTCTTTAGCTAATGACTAATGACTTCATGACTAATGACTACCTACCTGCTTTTTTGTCACTTTTTCCATGACCCCTGTAGGTGCGCGTCGGGGCAAATTCACCCAACTTGTGCCCTACCATCTGTTCATTTACAAAAACTGGAACGTGTTGGCGTCCGTTGTGAACAGCTATGGTATGACCTACCATTAGAGGCAAAATTGTCGAAGCTCTTGACCAAGTTTTAATAACTTCTTTTCTGTTGTTGTCGTTGAGCTTTTCAATTTTCTTTAGGAGATGATCCGCAACGAAAGGACCTTTTTTTAGAGAACGACCCATAGTTCAATTTTGGATTTAGGATTTAGGAATTATGAGTGAGGAATTAGGAATTAGGAGTTAGATTTTACTCTCAACTTATAACTCTTAACTCCTAACTCCTTAAGACTCACGACCACCGCGACCGCGTTTGGAAGACTTACGGCGACGACGGATAATCAATTTGCTGCTAAGTTTTTTACGATTGCGTGTCTTCGCGCCCAATGTGGGTTTACCCCAAGGTGTAACAGGCCCTGATCTACCGATAGGTGCCCTACCCTCACCACCACCATGTGGGTGATCCACTGGGTTCATGACGCTACCTCTAACCTTAGGACGGCGACCTTTCCAACGATTTCGTCCTGCTTTACCTGCACTCAGGTTTCTCGCATCGGTGTTGCCTACTTGCCCAATGGTGGCGTAGCATTCGCGCCGAATCAAGCGGACTTCTCCTGAAGGCAATTTAAGAGTTACATAATTACCTTCTTTTGCCACAACTTGAGCGCTAGCACCAGCAGCACGGACAATTTGACCACCTTTGCCAGGAGTCAATTCTACGTTGTGAACACCAGTACCCAAGGGAATCCTTGAGAGAGGTAAAGCATTACCATCTTCAAAAGGAGCTTCAGGCCCAGAAATAATTATTGTTCCAACTTTCAATCCGTTGGGATGGAGGATATACCGTTTTTCGCCATCTTGGTAATACAAAAGGGCAATTCGGGCATTGCGGTTAGGATCGTATTCAACTGCTGCGACTTTGGCAGGAATATTATGTTTATCCCTTTTAAAATCGATGATCCGGTAAAGTTGTTTGTGTCCGCCACCCCGGCGACGACTAGTAATCCGCCCAGTATTATTCCGACCTTTGGCGCGATGCTTCGAGGTAGTTAGGGATTTTTCTGGCTCGGTTTTCGTGATCTCCGCAAAGTCAGAAACTGTAACTTGGCGAGTGCTGGGGGTATAAGGGCGATAAGAACGAGTACCCATATTTTTAAGTGCTGAGTGCTGATAGCGTTAGCGGGGCGTTTAGCCCGTGCTGAGTGCTGAGTTTTGAGTTTAGTAACTCTTAACTCCTAACTCATAACTTTGTTAAACTTCTGGGAATAGAACTTGTCTAATCTTGTCTTCATCCCCAGGTGCGACTGTAACAATAGCCCGCTTATATTGAGGTTTATAACCAATAAATTTACCAACGCGCCGCTTTTTACGTGGTGGTAAGTTGGTGTTGACTTTTACAACCTTGACCTGAAACAAGTCTTCGATTGCAGCCTTAATTTCTGGCTTAGATGCCTTTGGAATTACTTCAAAGGTGTACTTATTCTGCTCCATTAAGATGGTCGCTTTCTCGGTGACGATTGGGCGACGTACTAAGTCGGCAAGGTCACGGGGGTCAAAGCTAGGCACTGTAGACCTCCTGGATTTTTTCTAGGGCTGATGCCGTAACTACAATTTTGTCAGCGTGCAGTAAATCAAAAATATTTAGCTGGTCGGCTGCAATTAGTTTTAAATTTTCAATGTTGCGGGCTGACAAATAAACATTATCTGTATCCGCAATTTCAGACAAAATTAACAGGGACTTGCTTTCTGGTACTACTCCCCAACGGGCAAGCGCTGCCACTAAGTCTTTAGTCTTGGGGCGAGATAGTTCGCTGCTAAATTCTTCTACTACGATCAAGTCGTCAATGCGGCTTACAAATGCTGTCCGCAGTGCTAAACGTCGCTCTTTGCGGTTCAACTTGAGGTTGAAGTCTCTGGGTTTTGGCCCAAAGATCACACCACCACCACGCCACAGTGGCGAACGAATAGAACCTGCACGAGCGCGACCAGTACCTTTTTGTCTCCAAGGTTTACGGCCACCGCCTCTGACTTCAGAACGAGTTTTTGTACTGGCATTTCCTTGACGAGCATTGGTCAATTGCCGTACTAAGGCGCGGTGCACAATATGAGACGCTGTTTCTTCCTTGGCAACGCGCAACTCGAAGGTCGTCTCGCCGACCTGTTCTCCTTGCCAATTTTTAACTACGCTTTCAACCATCTTTGTTATTTGTCCTTTGTCATTGGTCATTGGTCATTTGTCTTTTGCCATTTGTCCTTAGCCAATGACTAATGACTAATGACGTTTGACTAATGACTTTTGACTATCCCACTACTTTTGCAGGCACAACACTTACTAGAGCACCTGGTTTTCCAGGAATAGCTCCCTTAATTAGCAATAAGTTGCGTTCTGCATCAACTCGCACTATGGTCAGCTTCCGGATTGTGATGCGTTTACCACCTAAACGTCCTGCCATCCGCTTACCTGGATAGACACGACCTGGTGTTGTACCAGCACCAATAGAACCGGGCGCTCTGTGGTTTTTGGAACCATGTGACATGGGCCCGCGACCAAAGTTGTTCCGCTTCTGGTTACCCGCAAAGCCGCGACCGATGCTTGTGCCAACTACATCGACAATTTGACCTGCGCTAAAAATATCTGCTTTAATCTCTTGACCTAAAGCATAATCACCAGAACTTTCGGTGTGATATTCATTTAGGTGACGCAATGCTGGGGCAGATGATTTAGCCAAATGACCCAATAATGGTCTGTTGAGTGCCTTTGGTTTAACTTCGCCATAACCAACTTGAATGGCAAAGTAACCGTCGGTTTGTTTTGTTTTAACTTGTGTTACGGTGCATGGCCCTGCTTGAATGACAGTCACAGGAATGGCTACTCCTGCTTCGTCAAATATTTGGGTCATGCCCAGCTTGGTGCCGAGAATACCTACAGACACAGTAACTGGTTCTCCTTTCTACTTGCTGACCTTAAAATTGGACTCTAGAGGACACGCTTTGTACGCATCAGTTTAGGCCGGATTAGCCTACGAAATTTGGATGGTTTAGTAAACCAGTCCAAATGCTTTGGGACACAACAAACCGTGTCCGTACTGCTTGGTGAATCTGTTTAGCTTCACTCAATAGATCACCAGAACAGCTACAAGTCCCTTCCCGTTGGGAAGGAGTAACTTCTGGAATCAATGCAAGGCGCTACAGCTTTAAGCTGTGTGCAGCAATGCTTTCGTCCAAGCAATTGCTCTGGCACTTTCTGGAGGCAGCGCTGTCGGCGGGTTTTCCGATTTTTAGACGCCCATAAGATGGCTTCCCGGAGGCTGGCTACTGCCCTGTTGCAGTTGGACTTAAGCAGTTTTTACTGCCCAGTATCCGTTAACTGAGACTGACGTAATGCCATGAAACCACATTGCTGCTCAGTTTATACTTCCTTAAATACCTTAAACTATTGTTTAAGATTTTGCCTACCTTTGAGAGGCATAGAAGTAAACTTACCCTGGAGCTTAGGATCGGCTTTGGTTGTTCGTCCATAAGCTCCATTCTTGACCTGAAAGCTTTCTTAGTTTACCAGTCTATGAGTTCAATCTAAGTTAGATTATCCAATCTAGATTGAGTTATCAGCTTATCATGCTAACACTACCTCACAATGGCAGTAAAAAGGCAGTCTAAATTGCGTTTTAAGTCACAATCTAATAATATAAATTATTTATTTATGTTTGTCTAGTAATTTATAGAGTTATTTTTGGGGAGTGGGGAAGAAGCAGTGGAGCAGGGGGAGCAGGGGAGACAGAATATTAGGGAGAATAACTATGCCCAATGCCCCATGCCCAAAGAAAATGCTTTTAATCTATCGGTTCAGGGTAAATAATAGAGATATCTAAGTGGGACAAGACAAAAATCTATGGCACTAATTACCACTGGCAACGGTTTAATCCGCGATCTGGAAAAATTTGGCGCTCTTGGAGTGTATGTACCTCTGGAAGGGGGTTATGAAGGTCGATATCAGCGCCGACTACGCGCAGCTGGCTATACTACCCTTCACATTACCGCCAGGGGACTGGGCGACGTAGCTGCGTATCTCACAAGAGTTCATGGAGTCAGACCTCCTCATCTTGGTAAAAAAAGTAATGGTAGTGGTGCGGCAGTAGGTTATGTATACTATTTACCCCCAGTTATCAATTCTCATCTAGAACAGCTGCCACCAAAGTCAAAGGGGCTGGTTTTGTGGATTATTGAAGGGCATATTCTTTCCAATCAGGAACTTGAGTATTTAGCGAATTTGCCTCAGCTAGAACCACGAGTGAGAGTAGTGATTGAGAGAGGGGGCGATCGCGCTTTCCGTTGGACTTCTCTCGAAAAAACTCTATTAGCTAGTTAGTCCTTTGTCATTAGTCATTAGTCATTTGCTCATGACTAATGACTTAATTCAATCAGCATTTCAATAATGCTGAGTCGAAAGCCACAAGATGCAAACAATCGCCGTGAAGCTTCGTTAACAACTGCTGTATCTAGACGAATTTGCTTAACGCCCATCTGATGAAAGCGTTCAACAGTTAGCATCACCATTTGCCGCGCAATTCCGTTTTGGCGGTATTCCGGCTCAACCCAGATATCGTGAATAAAAGCAAATTCCTGTAACCGATAAATTGGTATTTCTCGCTCAATCGTTGCCACCAGAAAAGCTACAAGTTGCCCTTCATCTTCAGATACTAAAAATATGCTGCGGTCGCTGTTTGTCAACCGTGTCAACCATTGTTCATAACGCTGTTCTGGATTCGGCAGAAAACCATACTTGGCGGAATCCCAAGACTCGTGCAAAGCACAAATTTTGGCAACCATTGGTAAAACTGCGGGTACGTCAGCTTTTGTAGCAGGGCGGATCGGCATAAGTTCTGGAATTTGTTGCAGAAACTGTTAAAGCATAGGTTGTAATCAAGGCTTTAATCCTGTTGGTGAGCAAATTTATAAGCACCCCACATTGAAAGTGCGATCGCAATCATCAGCAAAATCGGTATGCTATACCAAGGAAACTGGGATAGGGGTAAATGAGCAACTGCACGCAGTCCGATGCTGGCATAGGTTAAGGGTAATAGGTAAACGACGACTTTCAGGGCAGCTGGTAATGTACCAGGATCAAAGAAGGTCGCTCCTAAGAAAGACATAGGGATAATTATAAAGTTGTTGTAGAGTCCAACTGATTCGAGCGATCGCACACTCAACCCCACAATTACCCCCAACCCAGCAAATACAGAACAATTCAGTATTACCAACAGTAAAAATAGCGGGTTAAGAAAATTCCAGTTTCCTGTCAATAATACCGCTACCAAAATCACGGAACCAGATGTCATCAACCCTCGCACTACTCCCGCCAGCATTTTTCCGATATGCAACGCTAAGGGGTGTATGGGAGTTAACAATAATTCCTCGAAGGTTTTAGTAAATAATCTATCTCCACAAATCGAAAATGTCGTTCCACCAAAGCTAATCGTCATCGACGATAGCGCTACCATCCCCGGTAATATGAATTCTAAATAGTTGTTATAATTACCACTAATCCCTGATCCGGGTTTGATGGAACTACCTAAACCCAAGCCAAAAGCTAAAATATATATCAGTGGGGATATTAAGCCTGATGCAGCAATTTGTACGATTCTGACACGTAAATCTAACCAATCTCCCCAAAAAATAGTCAGACTATCAGCTAGAAGGATTTGAAGTTGTGAAGTTTTGAACTTCTTGCTTGTTGAGAATAACGCTCTTTGAGATGCCACTTGCTTCTAATTAATTATTAAAACTTACTTAAATTTTAATTTACATTGTTTGACATATAGCGCTTCCGATTCAGATGCAGTACAACATTACGTCGCCAGGCGTAGGGACACGGCAATGCCGTTTCCTTACGGGTGTACCTCACGTAAAGCAGAACCACCATGTTAATTACTAGGGGTAAGGAAAATATCTAATAAGAATACGAAACATTTGTTTTGGAAAGTTATAAGCACAAGTTTCCTCCGCTCCGACTTTCCGCAAAATTACGAATAAAAAGCTAGATAATCCAAGCATTCTGACTGCATCATTTGTGAAAATTGAATCAAGCCGAGCTATCATAGATATCAAAAATATGCTATTTTATTATTGGTTAATAAAATATAAAAGTTTAAGGATGGTTACTTTGTGACTTCCATATGAAGTAGCACAAAGGTAATAAAAATTCGTTAAATTGGCAAATAAATAAAAATACTCACCAATTCTTTAAGATGGAAACAAGAACCGAAAAGGTTGAAATTCTGTCCATATATCTAGATAAGTTTTTATAGCGGTTCTTGGTTGAGTGGGGTACAAGAACTCCACCCCCAATCCCCTGCCTGCAAGCGAGGAGTTTGATCTGATGTACCTCAGGTGATTATGAAGCGTTATATTTTTATCATTTAATGAAGAATACTACCCACAAACTTGCAGACAATTACAGTCAAGAATAGGCATACTGAAAGAGGGAGAAAACTTTAGACCACTCCCTGCCAAATCGGCGTGAAGGTGATTAAGCAACAATGAGACGTAAACCCACTGGTAGATCGGCTACTACTTCTAAACCCTCTATTTTTCAATCCCCAATGTTTAACCTCTTCACCATCGCAATTATGGGAGGGGTGTTGATTTTAGGAATTGGAATTGGCATTGCTTTTAGTTCTACAACCACTTTGGCGCCATCAAATGTGGCTTCTCGTGAATTCATTGATTTGAAAGCACCTAACCCTGAGATTTGTGTGCAGTACGGAGCCAGCGCGATGGTGATGGACGCTAGATTGTTCGTCACTCTCAATCCATTCAATGTCTATGTTGCCCAACCCAGTATGCGTCCTGGATGTGTGATCCGACAAAATAACTGGGCGCTTTTAGAGAACCGTAAGCTGGTGACATCCGATCAGGTAAGAGATTGCAAAAATCGCCTGAATACCTTTGGATTCACAGGTAACTTGGACAGTGGCCAACCTGATATTAGGTGTATATATCAAAATGAAGCTGCTCAAAACTTCTTTACGGCTCAACCAGGAGCAGTTGGAACACCTCAGGAAACTGATAGATTTTAGATTGGGGAATAGGGAATGGGGCATTGGGCATTAGTTATTCTTCTGCCTCTGCTTCCCCTGCTCCCTCATCCCCCCATTCTCTACTCCCCACTATTTATTTTTAGGAAGGGGTTGACCAAACTCTATCACCTGGGGATTGGGAGCATTAGGGATTGTTGGAACTGGGAATTCCGACATACCGAAAGGAGGAATGTTATTCAAGTTACCGGGTTGATTTGGGAAAGACGGAGGGGGAAGAATCAAACTAGGTTGTTGAGAGGATGTATTAGAAGTTAGGGGAGGAACAGTGACAAAAGGCTGTCCTGAGTTAGTAGTAATTGTTGAGGGCAGTTCATTGGATGGAGGCGGAACTGTAAGTAAGGGTGGTTGTGAATTAGTAGTGGTTATCGGTGGGTTACTAGGCAGCTTTTGGGGTGTTTGAGGTTGTTTCTTGAGTGAAGGTTGGGAGTTTCCTGGTTTCACGGCAGTAGTTTTACCAGAAATAACCGGACGAAACACCCAGCGAGTAGAGTTTTTTCGGGAAACGGGTTGCAGTTGTACCTTTTTAGGATTAAAAACAGTCCCTGGTGCTAAGTCTAGGACAATGCGTGTGTCGTTCTCGTTCAATTGAGAAACGCGAATAGTTTTGATTGCTCCAGAATAATTTTGTTGTGTTGTAACTTTGCCCAACTTAGTATTCGGTAAATCTACAACAAGCCGAGATGGTTCGGTAAGGTAGAAATAACGAGGGGTTGTGCCTGCTGAGAGCGTGATTTCGAGTTGCTGTGTTTTGGGGGAAAAACGCCAATTATTTAGCTTTGCCACTGTTGTAGCAGCAGTAGTGCAAGTTTCGAGGGCGATCGCTGCACAAAAGCCTAATAGACTGATGCTAAATAGCTGCTTGCGCCATTGGTAGAATTGTTTAGTCTTTAATCCCTGATCCATTCTTTTTATTTGCTCCATGAAACCCATACAATGCGCTCACATTGCTGTTTAATTCGCCCTTAGAATTTCTACTCTCCCCTCCCTAATTCAATTATCTTTTTCGGGCGAAGAATATTACAAAGGATTGATCTGCCAACTTTTCCACATAAATTTAACTGTTGATTTCTGAAGATGCCTGCCAGAGAGGGCTTTTCGTCAGTATCGGCGTTAGCGCTTGCCGATAATACAGAGATATTTAAGTAAATACCCGATTGTTGAATGTTTAACGTCAGGTTATCCGATTTTTCCCAGTTCGGCAAATTATCGGGACGGGGTTATATCATGTCTGCTTGATTACTTATTAAACCTTAGGAACCCCACCCCGCCAAAGCTACGCTTTGTATTCCCTCCTCGCTTACGGGGAGGGGTATAATAATTGTAGTTAGCATAACTAATTATGCGGGCATAATATTAGACGATACCAACCGTTAATTCGAGGAGGAGCCTTGAGTTGGATAGCTAGTTGATGCCCCTACTAGGTGAAAACAAATTGAATATTTCAAGGATTTGAGGTTTTACAACCATTCCCCACCGCGAAAACGCCAACGGGGAAAGATAATTCGCATCAGGCTTTGTGAACTAATAAAAACTGCTAGCCACACGACGCTATAGTGTAATAAAAAAACTGCTAACGGTAGCTCTTCTTTAGGTAAAGGTATTGGTAAAAAGCCAAACAGTTTTATTCCGCAGAACACAAATACTAATTCCCATATACCAGCTAAAAGTTGATAAGCTGCTGGCCAATCCCTGTCCCATCGGAATTTTTGGAGATAGTTATAAAGTGCATCCCAACCTAAGCCAAAGATGGCGACATAACCAAGTATCCAAAAATAAACTGAGTTAGTACTAGAACCAATCAAACCCATTGCAAAAGGCAAAGACACAATTACGCCCACCGTCGCAAGTAATAATAATCGAGTTTGCCAACGACCAAATAAAGTTGGTGTCATAAAAGTACTGAATATAAAATAGGGAAAAGATGGATTTAAAAATTCAGCACTATTGTAGTGCTTTTTGTAAGGATGGAAGATACGAGAATATTAGGTTAGCCCCAAAGCATTAAGATGTTTATTTGATTAGGATGGCTTAAGGTGGTAATCAAATTTAGAATGGTAAGTTGCGTTGGCAAAGCCTACCGAAGGTATCGCATCCCAATTGATCACATCTTCTAACAAAGCTTGATAACCTAGTGTATTGGGATGAAGACCATCTTCACTCAAGCGTTTAAGCCGCCAATTTTCACCGCGTTCCATCCATTGCTCAAAAATATCTAAATAGGGAATCTGCCGTTTGGTACAAGCAATTCGAGTTGCTTCTTTGTAGCGGTACTGATCGGCATGATTATAGTAAAAACAATCTAAAAATGGCATCTTGGCTTCATCCACTGGCACCATGCCCACAAATAACACAGGACATAGTTGCTGTGCTAAATCTAAAAGAGTTGCAATTTCCTTTTCAAACAATGCAAAATCTGTGTAGCTTCGACCATCAAGACGTGCCAACCGCGCTGAGTCATTCACGCCTACTGATAAAATAATCAAGTCGGGGACACGATTTCGCAATTCACCCCGGTGGCGAAATTCAACTTCTAGCCGTTGGGCTACTTGTTGCGTGCGATCGCCTCTTACCCCTAAATTATAAAGAACATGGCCAGCACTATCCGGCAACATCCACCATCGCCGTAGTTGCTCGATCCAGCCTCCTTTTTCCGGATCGCCGAATCCATAAATTAAGCTGTCCCCCAGCGCGACAATTTTCATTGGCTGAAAGTGATTTGGTGGTACAGACAGCTGCATTGAGGAAGAAGCTAGAAATGTGTGCATTTAAGAACTATATTTTATATCTTTACAAGATTCTATACATTTCTATACCATAGATGCCTATATTTAAAGATCCAAGCATCTATGGTTCTAGTTCTTGATATGGTTGCAAAGTTAATATTGCCGGAACCGCAAAGAATATAGAGGAAGAAGAAGCGATCGCACAAATCATTGATACTGATGAGTATGAAGTTGAAGAATTGCTATAAAATTGGTTAGAGTTCTTACAGCAACCACAAATCGCTCCAGAAAATCATTACAGTCTCTATCACTCCAACTTTCCAAACTAGCTAGGTAGACAGAAAATAAAACTCTCTTAACATTTTCAAAGCCTTTCCATTAACGGAAAGGCTTTGTGCTTCCAGAATGGAGCTAAGCGGATTCGAACCGCTGACCCCCTCAATGCCATTGAGGTGCGCTACCAACTGCGCTATAACCCCTTAAAATCCATTATACATAATTGCTTAATTGTTAGTACCTTGTCAAGCTTTTTTTTGGAAACTAAATTTTTAATATTTTCTCTACCACTCAGCATTCACAACGACACTTGCAATAAATAGGTCATACAGTGCCCCATCAAGAAGTAAACTACTAACATGGCAGCAGCAGCCAGAGCAACCAATGTACCAGCCAGCATTAAAGAAAATTCTTTACTCTCGTAGGCTCTTTCCATTAAATGCAGCGACCATGCCACTAGGGCTACATCAAAAAGTAATATAGGAAGCAACATATTTTTTAATATTTGTTAATACTTGTAAAATAATATTAACACCCTTTTAGGGAAGTGTGGCTAACCCTAGATAGATGTCATTAGATGGTAAATTATGGTTCAAGATAATGTTCTTACTGGTACATTGCGATCGCGCAAGTAATTTTTAATTTCTGCTACGCTTAATTGACCGTAATGTAACAATGACGCAAGTAATGCTGCTTCAGCTTTGCCTTCAGTTAGGGCTGTGTAGATATGTTCACAATTACCTGCACCACCAGAAGCAATGACTGGAATTTCTACAGCATCGGCAATTGCCCGTGTGATCTCAATGTCATACCCGGCTTGGGTTCCATCAGCATCCATACTTGTGATTAGCAGTTCTCCGGCCCCCCGTTTTTCAACCTCTTGTGCCCAAAGTAGGGCATCTAAGCCTGTATTTTCTCTGCCACCCCGTACATACACATCCCAACCTGGATTTTCCGGGTTATTTCTGCATCTGGCATCAATAGCAACAACTATGCATTGATTACCAAAGCGATCGCTTGCCCGATTAATCAAGTCTGGATCACGCACCGCCGCAGAATTAATACTAACCTTATCTGCGCCTGCTCGTAACAAAGCTTTAACATTTTCTAAGGATTGAATGCCACCACCCACAGTCAATGGAATAAAGACCTGTTCAGCAGTTCGATAGACCACATCTAAAATTGTAGCTCGGTCTTCATGAGTAGCTGTAATATCCAGAAATACTAACTCATCAGCACCGGCTTCGTTGTAAACCTTGGCCAGCTCTACCGGATCGCCTGCATCTTGGAGATTTACAAAGTTAACTCCTTTTACAACCCGTCCCGCCTTCACATCTAAGCACGGTAAGATTCTTTTAGATAACATAATAACTTTTGTACTTCTGGGTAATTGACCGGAATTTAAATTTTAAATTGGCGCGGGTATTCTCAAACTAAAATTTTCACGGGCATGGAGCATTGGGCATTGGTTTTTAATTCTTGTCTCTCACTCCCCCTACTCTCTCTACTCCCCCTGCTCTCCCACTCCCTAGTCCCTTATAAAGTAGATAGCTGAATTATGGCGATAATCTCCTCGAAAAAACAGCCTCCAGAACCCAACGGAGAACCAAAGCAGCTTCGAGAGTCGACGAAAGCACCATCCACAGACAACATTTTGCAACCTGAAGCTGCTATTGATGAACAAGATCAACAAGAAGAGGGTATTCGACCACACCGATTTGCTGATTACATTGGGCAAAAAGATTTAAAGGATGTGCTAGATATTGCCATCAAAGCAGCCAAGTCTCGTGGTGAGGTGCTGGATCACTTGCTGCTGTATGGGCCGCCAGGATTGGGCAAAACCACAATGGCAATGATTTTAGCATCGGAAATGGGGGTAAATTACAAAATTACTAGTGCGCCAGCGCTAGAACGTCCACGGGATATTGTCGGGCTACTGGTGAACATGAAGCCTGGGGATATTTTATTTGTGGATGAAATTCATCGTCTCTCGCGGATGACGGAGGAAATTCTCTATCCGGCGATGGAAGATTATCGCTTAGATATTACTATTGGCAAGGGTTCCAGCGCTCGGATTAGAAGTTTGCCTCTGTCAAAGTTTACCTTAGTGGGTGCTACAACCCGTGTCGGTGCTTTAACTTCACCACTGCGCGATCGCTTCGGTTTAATTCAAAAACTGCGATTTTACGAAGTTGACGAACTGACTCAAATTGTACTGCGAACCGCTCAATTACTTAAAACCCCTATTACAGAAGATGGGGCTACAGAAATTGCCCGTCGTTCACGCGGAACACCACGGATTGCTAATAGATTACTTAAGCGAGTCCGTGATTATGCGGAAGTAAAAGTATCTGGTGAAATTAATGAAAGCATTGCATCTGAGGCATTGCAACTATTCCAAGTAGATCCTTGCGGTTTAGATTGGACAGATCGCCAGATGCTAAGTGTAATAATTGAACAATTTAACGGCGGCCCAGTGGGGTTAGAAACAATGGCAGCCGCGACGGGTGAAGATACTCAAACAATTGAAGAGGTGTACGAACCTTACCTCATGCAGATTGGGTATTTAACTCGGACTCATCGCGGCAGGATGGCGACTAAGGCAGCATATAAGCATTTAGGATTCACGCCGCCTAATGAACAGTTGTCATTATTGTAATTATGGGGAATAGGGAATAGGGGATGAGTCTTTAATACTCGCTGACGAGTCTTTGATACTCGGCGACGAGTCTTTGAACTCCGTTAATGAGTCTTTAATACTCGGCGACGAGTCTTTGATACTCGTAAAGGAGTCTTTAATACTCGGCGACGAGTCTTTGAACTCCATTAATGAGCCTTTGAACTCCATTCCTCTTCCCCATGCTCAATTACGAGTGACAAATGACAAATGACAAATGACAAATTAAGTAAACCTAGATGATTAAACTTATTGGTATTTTTCTCAGTTTGTTACTTGTGTTTGGCTGGGGTACTCCAGTCATGGCACAATCTCAACCGCCTATTACTCAAGAACAGTTAAAACAAGGTGATGAGTGGGCAAATCAAGCCTTTGCAGCAACGAATCAAGGTGATTTTGCGACGGCTGAAACTTACTGGACAAAAATTATTGAGCAATTTCCGACAAATGCCGGGGCGTGGAGTAACCGGGGAAATTCGCGGGTGAGTCAGAATAAGTTGCAAGAGGCGATCGCAGATTATAACAAAGCGATAGAACTAGCGCCAAATGTCACTGATCCATATTTGAACAGGGGTGCGGCGTTGGAAGGGATGGGAAAATGGGACGATGCGATCGCAGATTATAATCATGTCTTAGAACTCGATCCTAACGATGCGATGGCATATAACAATCGGGGAAATGCCAAAACAGGTTTAGGAAAATGGGAAGATGCGATCGTAGACTACAAAAAATCTAATGAGATAGCCCCAAATTTTGCCTTCGCCCGTGCTAACTACGCACTTGCTCTTTATGAAACAGGTCAAAAAAAGCAAGCAATCCGCGAGATGCGAAATATTGCCCGTAAATACTCGAAGTTTGCTGATGTGCGTGCCGCTCTCACAGCTGCATATTGGGTAAATGGAGAACAAGGTGAAGCCGAGAGTAACTGGGTAGCAGCTTATGGACTGGATAGCCGCTACAAGGATATCGACTGGGTAAAAAATATCCGGCGTTGGCCTCCCAGTATGGTGTCAGCTTTAGATAAGTTCTTGAAAATCAAATAGAGGTATTGATAATGACTCATTTTGGGCTGATCTGTCCAGCAACAACTGGTCATCTCAACACTATGCTCCCCTTGGGTAAAGAACTCCAAAAGCGCGGTCATCGCGTCACTTTAGACTTACGGATAGTCGATTTAGGATACTGTGGTCATTGCCTAAGAACCAGCAGCGTAGTCTTCCTGCTTTACCTGCCTGTTTCCGTATTGAAGACTTTGTTCCACAACGAACAGTTCTCTCTCATCCAGCTGTTAGTGCATTTGTCAGTCATTGTGGTATGAACAGCATTAACGAAGCTTTGTATTGGGAAAAACCGATCCTGGCATTACCTTTCTTTGGAGATCAGCACTATTTTGCAGCCCGTGCTTTAGACTTAGGGGTCGCCTTAAAACTCAACAAAAACCATTTTGACAGTACTGAGGTGCGCCATAAAATAAATGACCTACTCGTGAACTCAAGCTATGTTGATGCGGCACGTCGGATGTCGATGGTACTAAAAAGCACCGGGGGATTGGACAAAGCTGCTGATATTGTAGAGACAAGACTTACTGAAGGAATCAGCTATTTAATACCTAATGCTGGATAAATTTTATGCTAAGTGGTCAATGTTCAAATAGATGGTTTTTGAGCGTATTTGACAATTTCAACGAAGACGCTAAGGGCAAATCTGCATAGACAGATAAAGTTATCAGAATTTAACAGGTTATATAGGAATACGCTTGGGTTAAGGATTTTTTGTGGATATCTGATGTGTGTAGAGAGAAGAGAGAGAAGTTATAGCTCGTGCAAATTTCTTAACCCAAGCATATTGAGTTATATAGAAGGGCTAGTTTTCAGTTTATACATTGCGTTGCGAGGATTGAGTAAAAATCTTTATTTCACAATAAACTAGAGCTAGTCTCTCGAACTACCTGATTTTGCTGGCGTCTCCCCTTCACCACCATCTGCACACCACCTGCTGGGCTAAATAGCAAACCCTTACGTACTGGCTGCACTGGTTTGCTATCAGCCAGTTCCATCTCCCAGTGAGACAGCACTGTTGCCAAAACCAGTTTCATCTCAAACAAGGCAAATGCCATTCCAATACAGCGACGATTCCCGCCACCAAAGGGTAAATACTCATAAGGAGAAAATTGCCGTTCCAGAAAACGCTCTGGCTTAAATTGCTTCGACTCAGGATATAAATCTTCCCGATGATGGGTCAAATAAATAGAGGGAATGAGCAAAGTACCAGGCTCAAAGTTGTATTCCCCAATTTGTAGCGGTGATTTGACCAATCGATTTAGTCCCGATACCGCTACTGGGTAAAGGCGTAGGGTTTCAGAACAGACAGCATTCAAATAAAGCAATCGGAAAATAGCGTTTGGATCTGGTTGTTCACCTAACTTATCTAGTTCTTGCAGCAGTTTTACCCGCACCTGCGGCTGATGATGAATCCAGTACAGCGCCCATGATAACGAAGTTGCAGTAGTTTCGTGACCCGCCACTAATAGAGTCATCAACTCATCACGTAATTCCAAGTCTGTCATCGGCTCTCCCGCTTCATCACGAGCAGCCATCATCAAAGATAGAATATCAGTGCGAGATGGATCGGGTTGTGCTTTGCGATCGCGAATCTCGGCGTAAATAAGTTGATCAATTTGCTGCCGTAAACGCAAGTATTTTCCCCAAGGACTCCACGCTCCTAAATCCTGTCGCAGTGATGGGAAAAGAAGCAGAACTGTTCTTAAAATAGGGATTTTGGGATTCAGAATTGTAATCAAGAATTCATGGAGTTTCTCGTAACGTGGCCCATCTTCTAGACCAAATACAGCTTTCAAAATTACTTGGAAAGAGATTGCTTGCATTGATGACAGAACTGCAAAGTTTTCTCCAACCTGCCACTGATTAGTTACTTGCTGAGTGATGTCGCAGATTAATTCACCATAAGCTAGCATTCGTTCCCCATGTAAGGGTGGTGTCAATAGCTTTCGTTGTCGCTGATGAGGCTTTCCTTCCAGCGCCAGTAGTGATTGCCGTCCTAATAAAGGCGCTTGAATCCCTGCTGACTCACCAGAGTCTAACTGTTTTGGATCTGTAGTAAAAATTTGCCCAATCGCCTGGGGATTGCTAATAAAAACTTGAGGAGCAACATTTTTTCCTAGCTGAAGGGTGAAGATATCACCATAACGTTTAGCACAGTCTTCGATGTATTCTAAGGGATTAGTAAGCCATTGATACATCTGTACCCAAGGGTGAGTTTGAGGGCCGTTAGGCAGTTTAAGTGCAGACATTTTTATTTATCTTCCAATAATTGGAGCAAGATTGTTATCAGCCAGTCATTCATGCACCCCTAGTACCGCAAGGCGGAAGTCAAAAGTTAAAAGTCAAAAGTCAAACAGTTATACAGCGTAAGAGCTTCGTTGATTTGGAATGGTGAGGCAGTCCGGTCTTCTCCCAAGGGGAGACGCCAAAGGCGATGGGGGTTCCCCCCATGAGGAACTGCCGAACCCGAAGGGGTGGTTTATTTATGCCGTGCTGTAGTAGCTTGATTAATCTTAGACTACAGATCAAGCAAATGAATTTACCAATTCTTGAATTTGTCTTGGAGTCAATTCCTGCACATTACGCAAAACTACTGCTGCTCCTGCTGCTATTAGTGTCTCACTGTATGCATCACTACGCGCTGCTGTTTCCTGGACGTGCGGTGGTAAAACGCCTACACCAAGCCAAATGTGAGCAGAATCTAGACTCCGCGCTTTCTCGACGGTATACATATCTGCTACCGTATCTCCCACATACACGATCGCTAATCTTTCCTCAATTCCATCTTCTAACTCACGAACTGTAGCGAAAAGTCCTGTAGGGTCAGGTTTCCCTGGTGCATCTTCCATCGCAATCAACACCGGAGATTCTAAGCCCAGGCGTTTTTCTAATACATAGTTGGCGGAAGCACGAGTTGCACCGCTAAAAAATCCCCACGCAATCCCGGCTTGGGTAAGTTGTTCTAAATAGCTAGGTTGTAATAATAAGGGTTCATTACAGATATACCCTGTAAAATTATTTGGATCTAAGCCTCGGTAGCGGGATTGAAAAAAGGCAACGATCGCACTGTAATCTAATTGCAGTTGTTCTCGGCTCTGTCCTTGGGTTTCAAAGTAGCGATAAATTAATTCCTGCGATGCTTCCCAATCGTTATTCCACACACCTTCAGACTTCAGTTGGTCAATATCCAGTGGGGTTGGACGATATGCTTGGGTAGTAAAATATTCTACGGTATCTGCGATCGCCCGGCGATAGGAACCGCTAACATCGCGCACAACGCCATCAATATCGAAAACAACGATCGCTTTTGCAGAAGTTGGTTGAGTCATGGGGTAGGAAGCAAAAGAGTTTTACATCATCATAAAACGTGAGATCATGACTCAGGTAAAAATCTTGCTCATACAAATCTGAACCAGATGTGGTTTGAGATTAGGGCAGTTGGGCAGTCATAAGCATTTGTAGTTAGCACCGACTAAACCTTATGCTAGCCGAATCCAATCACTGTTTGGTCATTTGATAGGGTATTGCGTTAAAATAAGCGATCGCTATCCTAGTTCAGTAATGCCCGGAGATTCCCGGAGGTGTGATTGACCAAGTTTATTTTGAAAATTCTGTGGTTAGACGAAAACGTTGCTCTAGCAGTCGATCAAATTGTCGGCAAAGGCACAAGTCCCTTGACTAAGTACTTTTTCTGGCCCAGAAATGATGCCTGGGAAGAGTTAAAAAAAGAATTAGAGTCCAAACATTGGATTACTGATGTGGATCGTGTCGAGTTGCTTAATAAAGCAACAGAAGTGATTAACTACTGGCAAGAGGAAGGCAGAAACCGTCCAATGGCAGAAGCTCAATTGAAATTTCCAGAAGTTGCCTTCACAGGTAGCGCCTGATATTACAAAATTAGCTATTGTGCTGTTCTACAAGCTGCCACAGTTTGATAGTTTTGTCCCGGCTGCCACTTGCAATTAATTGTGTAACTTTGCTCACAGCAACAGCAGATACTGAGTCTACATGACCAGAGAGAGTAACAATCTCTTCTGCTGTGCTTATCCTCCAAAGTTTAACTTTTTTGTCGCAACTTGCACTTAGGAGTGTTTCGCCATCCGCAGTAAAAGCCACAGCCACCACAGATCAAGAATGGCCTACAAGTGTGCAAATTAGCTGACCAGTGTTTACCTCCCACAATTTAATAGTGTTATCATCACTACCGGTCGCCAAAATTTGACCATCAGGACTAAAAGCGACTGTCGAAACCGCCCATGCATGACCCGAAAGGGTGCCTAACAAGGTATAGCATGGACGGTTTTCAACAGGAGGCAAGGGGGAAGGGGGAATGTCCTCCGCCCCTCTTGTGAGTGGTCTTTTAACTCAGTACTATTCATATCCCCCTGCTCCCTGCTCGCTGCTTTTCCGCCTCTTTCTAATGCAGGTATCTGCCACAAACGAATTGTTCTGTTATAACTAGCGCTAGCTAAAAGCTTTTTTGGGGACTAAATGCTACTGAATTTACCGACGAAATCCCTTTTTTTTGTAATTAGGGATCTACGAATGATATTTTGGGGTTTAATATCGCGGTGGATAATGTTGCGATCGCTAATAAATTGAAAAACTGGCAACAAATCTTCTAACAGTTGCCAAATCTAAGTTTTATAGAATCCCTTTTTACCAATCTGCTTGATTAAACGATAACGTTCTTATAAAAGCAAAATTCCCCTACCTACAAGGTGGGCAAGCTCTTCTTCATAAATATCTTGTAGGTTGGACATTGCCCAACCTACAAACTTGAAATAGAAAGTTAAATTAGACCAAACCGCCAGCTGCTTGAAACCGAGCGCGGGCGCGTTTGAAGGCTTGATTTGCTTGGATTTGGGCTTGGCGATCGTCTGCTGACACTTGACTTAGACGCGCTTCTGCTTGGTTGTAAGCAGTACGTGCTTCATCAAGGTTAATTTTGTCGCCACGTTCAGCGCCATTAACCAGAATTGTCACTTCATTTTCTTCGACTTCGGCAAAGCCGCCCAAAAGAGCGATCGCTTCCCAATTCTGATTTTTCGCGCCGCGAACTCGCATTACACCAGTATCTAGGGCGGTCAAAAGTGGCGCGTGTCCAGTTAGGATACCTAGTTGACCAGTGGTGCTAGGCAAAACTACTTCTTCAGCTGGGGCATCCCATACTGTTTTGTCTGGGGAAATTACACGAACGGTTAATGTCATTTGTCTTTTGTCCTTTGTCCTTTGTCTTTTGTCTTTTGTCCTTTGTCATTTGTAATTGCCATTAGTCATTAGCAGTTGAACTAATGACTAATGACTAATGACTAATGACCAATGACTAATGACTAATGACTAACCTTTAATTTTTTCAGCTTTTGCGATCGCTTCGTTAATATCGCCAACCAAATAGAAAGCCTGTTCTGGCAGAGCATCCAACTCACCAGACAGAATCTTCTGGAACCCTTTGATGGTATCTTCCAACTTCACATACTTACCAGGAGAACCAGTAAATACTTCTGCTACAAAGAACGGCTGAGACAAGAAGCGCTCAACTTTCCGCGCCCGCGCCACGATTAGACGGTCTTCTTCAGACAATTCATCCAAACCGAGAATAGCGATAATGTCTTGGAGTTCTTTATAACGTTGCAGAGTTGATTGCACCGCACGGGCAGTATTGTAGTGTTCTTCACCTACAATGTTTGGTTGAAGCATGGTGGAAGTGGAGCCAAGGGGGTCAACTGCGGGATAAATTCCCTTAGCTGCCAAACCACGAGACAGTACTGTGGTTCCGTCCAAGTGGGCGAAGGTAGTAGCAGGTGCGGGGTCGGTGAGGTCATCCGCAGGTACATACACTGCCTGAATGGAGGTAATGGAACCCTCTGTAGTCGAGGTAATCCGCTCTTGCAGTTCACCTACGTCGGTTCCCAATGTGGGCTGATATCCTACTGCAGAAGGCATCCGTCCCAATAGCGCGGATACTTCCGAACCTGCTTGCACAAACCGGAAGATATTATCAATAAACAGCAGCACATCCTGCTTGTTCACATCCCGGAAGTACTCTGCTACTGTCAATCCCGAAAGACCAACCCGCATTCTCGCTCCGGGTGGTTCGTTCATTTGACCGTAGACTAGAGCAATTTTTGATTCGTTGAGGTTCTCGTTATTGATAACCCCAGATTCAATCATTTCGTTGTAGAGGTCATTGCCTTCACGGGTGCGTTCACCCACGCCAGCAAATACGGATACTCCACCATGCTGGGTAGCAATGTTGTTGATCAATTCCATCATGATCACGGTCTTACCAACACCAGCACCGCCGAACAGACCAATCTTACCGCCGCGTCGATAGGGAGTTAGAAGGTCAACAACTTTAATCCCAGTCTCAAACACCGAAGGTTTGGTTTCCAAGTCGGTGAATTTGGGAGCAGAGCGGTGGATGGGTAAACTTGCCTCAGCATTTACTGGACCCCTGTTATCCACAGGTTCGCCAAGGACGTTGAAAATTCTACCCAAAGTGGCTTTACCAACTGGCACGGTAATGGGAGCGCCTGTATCGGTAACTTCAAAACCGCGCACTAAGCCTTCGGTGGAACTCATCGCAACAGTCCGCACCTGGTTGTCGCCCAGCAGTTGCTGTACTTCAACGGTGATGTTGATTTCCTGTCCACTTTCGTTAGTGCCAACGATTTTCAAAGCGTTGTAGATTTGTGGCAATTTCCCGCCGGGAAATTTAACGTCTACAACTGGGCCAATGATTTGGGTAATGTAGCCAATGTTTGTTTTTTCTGCGGTTGTGACCATGCTGCGCCTAATGATTGAAGCTATATTTCAGATACGGTCGGAGAAGACATAAAATTAAGCAATGTCACCTTTCAGATTAGCACTGAACGACCCTACCTTCGCCTTAAATTGATCCTTAAGACTGTTGTCTGAGTAGCCAAGGTAGACTTGCTTGTAAAACTGTTCAAGTCAGTCAAGCAATTTTGGATTTTGGATTTCCGATAGCTATGCCAAAAGCGAGCCTGCGAGCGTTTTTTGGATTGAAGAAGGAGGCAGCAGGCACGAGGAGCAATTCAGAAAGGGATTTGACCCTGGAAAGGATACGGGTCATGAACCAAAAAAATCTAAAATCTAAAATTATTTAGTCAAAATAAAAAACTGCTGTGCCTGATATTAATAAATACAGCGGGTATCAAAATGGGGTGAGAAAAAATTTAGGCTTTTACGGCAGCTTTTTGTAGCTGTTTGCGCTTGCAAAGGGAAGTAGCGCTGAAAGCACCGAAGGCTAGGATACCGATTATGGAAGTAGGCTCAGGAACAGAGGTGGTCTTGGTAAATTTCACGTCATCCAGCAGTAGTCCAACATTATCTCCACCAACCCCATCGAAAGCCAATTTGCCGGTTGTCGCTGAGGTGACTGTGATGTTACGAGTAAAAGTTGTAAAGTTATCGGTCGATGGCAGTGTGATTGTTTCGTTAAACAGGCTACCCAACGATACGGCCACAGAGTTAAAACCGTTATTTCTTTGATCGCCAGCTAGCTTGAAAGTTAGGTTGAGGATGTCACCTACATTAAACGCGAATGTTTCTTTAGATTCAAGTTTGCCAGCCAGAGATGATGAGCCATCGGTATCTACGTATAGCCCGTTGCTTGGGAAAAAGTTAAAAAAGCCATTTCCAATCAGGTCAACTGTTCCGTTTGTAACATTCCAATTGGCAAAATTGTTATAGTTTAACGCCCTATTACCGCTATTTTCGGTATTAAAATTGTCTTCTACAAGAACTACGGTTGCGGCCTTCGCAGAAGCCGATGTTGCAATTCCAATTGCAGTAAAAGCTATGATCGCTATGCTGATTTTGCTTAAATATTTTAAACCGATTGACGTAGTCATAGAAATTACTTTATTTCCTTGCTCAGTAACTGTTAAATAGCTTAGTGGTTAATTTATTTATTGAGCATGAAAAATAAGTATAAATACGTAAACTTTAAATTGTGAATTCAATTAACATAGTAGTAAAAGCTGAGTTAATATAAGGTTTACATAGGTATTTTTTAGCAAATACATAGACAAAAAATTTAAAGTTGCGATGTTTTTTTACAGCAGCTTTATACTACTCTTGTACCCACAGGGTTTGATTAAGGCTAAAAATCTAAAGCTGTGTAAGTTTGGGAACTACTGCCGTAAAATGGTGTTGATGCACCTGCTAAAATAAATGTAGTTACGACAAACTGGTGCAAGTTCACCCGCTTCATCTTTACACTTCCACCGAACAACAGCTTATGAATTTATCGTCAGCACGACAATATTTTTATCAGGAGATTCAACAGTCTGACGAGCATATTGACCTAGCAAAGGCAGCTTTATATATTGCACAAGAAGAATATCCCAAGCTAGATGCAGAGGAATATCTCAACGCTCTTGATACAATGGCATGGGAGCTTCAGGAACGCCTACCTGATTCACGATATCCTTTGCGGATAGTTCAAAGTATTAATCAGTATCTCTACGAAGATTTAAAGTTTTCTGGTAATAAAATTGACTATTACGACCCGCGCAACAGCTTTTTCAATGATGTAATTGAACGTCGGCTGGGGATTCCTATTAGCTTGGCGTTGGTTTATCTAGAGGTTGCCCGACGGATTGATTTCCCAATGGTGGGTGTGGGGATGCCGGGACATTTCCTAATCCGCCCTGATATTCCAGATATAGAGATTTTTGTCGATGCTTTCAATGGTGGTGAAATAATATTTGCCCAAGATTGCGAAGAACGGCTGTCTCAACTTTATCAGCAACCTGTAACGCTACAACCAGAATTTTTAGCCGTAGTCAGTCGTCGGCAGTTTTTAGCACGGATGCTGACAAATTTAAAATTTATTTACCTTAAACAGCAAGAGTTAGAAAAAACGCTAGCAGCAGTGGAACGAATTTTGTTACTGTTTCCTGATTTAACTTTAGAATTGCGCGATCGCGGTTTGATCTCCTATCAACTTGGTTACTATCCCCAAGCCATAGACGACTTTCAAAATTATTTAGCAAAAGTTCCTGATGCCGAGGATGCATCTGTGATTCGGCGGCTACTTATTGAATTGGGTAAGGATAGGTAGGGAGCAGGGGGAGCAGGGGGAGAAAGAAGAACCAATGCCTAATGCCGAATTACGAATTACAAATTTTCTGCAACTCGTTTGAGGCGACGCAGTTGGGTTTGCATATCTTCTTTTGTCCAAGATGCGGCAAAGGTGTTAAAACCCCAACTAACTAAAGGGTTAGGGATATCGTATTCAAAGCGGTTCAGTAAGAGCGTTCCCTTTTCTGTGGGTTGACATTCCCAGCGATCGCGCCCTTGAAAAAATCCCTCAAATCCCCAGATTACCAAACCTGGTTGTCGTTCTACAACTACGCTGTTCAACGTGGGTTTTAGTAGAGGAATTTGAATAATAAAACGACTTTGGCTGCCTACATCGGTACTCCAAGTGTCGCCCACAGGTTCGCAACGGAGAACGGGATTCAGCCAACGGTGCATCAACGCTAGATCAGTAATACAGCACTCCACTACCGTAGCTGTAGCATTAATTTGAATCGATTGTTCCAAAACTTGGGACATTCTACATTTTTTATGCTGTTGCTGCACTTAGAATAACCCAAAATCAAGCACTTTCAGCAGATTAGTTGGGCATGGGGTATTTAGCAAGGAAAAAGAGCAAATAACAAACAAAATGAGTTTACGGGTAATTTGCTGGTAAATTGATAGGCAAAATACTAGTAAACTTACTGGCGTGCAAAATTATTCAAATCTAAGCACCTCATAAGTATGCCAGTGTTTTTGACGAAACACTTAAAACCTTAATAGCGGGAAACCATGAACACAACTTGGCAGGGAATAACCCAGTTGATAGATATTGGTTTATCGATGAGGGGACAGCAATTTTTGGCACAATCGCCCAGCTTGCAACAGGTTCAACCAGCAGTGAACCAAGGAATCGCTGATGTGCAAAGTATTGTTCAACAGTTGATTTTGTTTACACCCCGTCTGCTAGGGGCAGTAGCAATTTTGTTAGTAGGTTGGCTAATTGCAGCGATCGCAGCAGCAGTGACGCGAGGAATCCTTAATCGCACAAACATTGATAACCGGATTGCCGCAGGGATAACAGGCCGTCAAGATGTTCCCCAAGTGGAGAAATTTATCTCCAGCATAGTATTTTGGAGCATTCTTTTGTTGACGGCAGTAGCTGTTTTACAGACATTGGATCTGGAAATAGCGTCTCGGCCCCTTAATAATTTTCTCAATCAACTTATTGGCTTTTTGCCAAAGTTAGTTGGTGCTGGAATCATTTTGCTAACTGCTTGGTTTTTGGCGACCATTGTGAAGATTATCACTATTCGTTCATTACAGGCATTTAACTTGGATGAGCGTTTGAATCCAGAACCAGCAGACAGCGCACCCAGGCTTAATCAATTGTCTCTGAGTGAAACAATTGGCAATGCTTTGTATTGGTTTATATTTTTATTGTTTCTTGCCCCAGTTTTGGATACTCTCGAACTAAGGCAGGCTCTACAACCAGTACAAGCTCTAATTACCGAAATTCTGCTAATTCTGCCGAATATTTTAGCAGCGATATTAATTGCTGTCGTTGGCTGGTTCATAGCTAATGTGGTGCGGCGGATTGTGACGAACTTGCTGGCGACAACTGGTATTGACCATTTAGGTAGTCGGTTGGGATTATCTGCCACTGCGGGGGTGCAACCTCTATCGAGTATTATCGGCACGATTGTCTATGTTTTGATTTTGATTCCTGTAGCGATCGCAGCCCTTAATGCTTTGCAAATTAATGCGATATCTGTGCCGGCGATTGCAATGCTGCAACAGATTCTCAACGCGCTACCTGCCATCTTTACAGCCGTTGCAATTTGGATTGTTGCCTATTTCGTGGGGCGCTTTGTCGCGGATTTAGTTACAAGTATCCTCACCAATTTAGGTTTTAATAACATTTTCACTATATTGGGTCTGAGAAGACCCAGTAGACGAATCGAAATTTCAACAGAACCAACAGTTGAATCTACTCCAACCCGCACTCCATCAGAAATTGCAGGCATTGTTGCTTTAGTGGGTATCATGCTGTTTGCAACGGTGGCGGCGGTGAATATCCTGAATATTGCAGCCCTGACAGCATTAGTATCTGGTATCGTGGTCATATTCGGGCGGATTTTAGCGGGATTGATAATATTTGCTATTGGCTTATTCCTGGCAAATCTGGCTTTTAACATCATTACCAGTTCCGGCGATCGCCAGGCACAAATTTTAGGTCAAGTAGCGCGGATTTCCATCATTGTTTTAGTCTCTGCAATGGCACTGCAACAGATTGGAGTTGCCAGTGATATTGTGAATTTAGCCTTTGGACTTTTACTAGGTGCGATCGCAGTTGCTATTGCTCTAGCCTTTGGTCTTGGGGGACGCGATATTGCCCGTGAGCAAGTTCAAGAATGGCTAAACTCTTTCAAAGGTAGAAACTAAAAGTTGATGAAGGCGCAATTTCTTCTGTAAATCTTAGAAAGTGCAGCCTTAAGCATTAATAGTGGAAAAAATTTCTCGGCCATTTTACCTAAAAGGTTGAAAGTTACAACTTAGGAGCTTGGAATTTGAGTGTAGAACTTGATATTTTGAGTTCAGAAGCTCAAGTTCCGAGTTAAAAGGTCAAACTGCCGAGTTAAAAGGTCAAAAGCTTGGCTTTGATCGCTAAACTAATACTAAAATACGGCTGAAGCAGCAGTTATTTTTACTAGCTCAGGGCTTCATAGCAAGCGCTAAGAAGAATTAAACTGTGATTAAGAAGCAATTAGGTAGCGATCGCTCAAAATAAACTGCGTGTTTAACCTTCTTCAGCCAATTGTAGATTTTTACATCAACAACAAAGAGTTTATTAACAACCTGCTCTCAGGTGCGTTCCCTGCAATTGTGGGTGTTTTGTGGTGGCTCATCTGGCGACACCGCCAGCGTCGCATTCCAGAGAAAAATTTTGCTTTTGAGGTAATTACACCCAAGAGTCAAGACCTGATGCAGCGAATTTTGGGTGGTAAAGATGACGATCCTTTGGCTGATAGAAACATAGTTTACCAAGAACGTGTAGCAAATCGTCACATCTGCAATGAGCTAAAGCGGCAGTTAGAAAAAGATCGCTGGATATTGATTTTAGGACGCACGGGATTAGGCAAAACACGGGAAGCCGCAGAGTTAGTAAACCATCTCAACCAAGAAGGCTGGACGGTGCTTTACCTCAAATTAGGAGAATGGCTAGATATTCCGGCAGCTATGCCAAGGGAGATTGGCACAAACCGCAAATTGCTGTTTTTCTTTGACGATCTCAATCAAAAAATGTATGCCAGCCGCCACGAAATATCCCCCGAAGCCGAGAAAAGTCTCGCAGAACGGTTTCAAGTCCCCTTGCAAGAAAGGCTGTTGCAAGCTTTGAATAAGTATGAGGAGTTATGCGAACCGACAGAAATCCGCGTCATCGCCACCGCCCGAAATGAAACACACTCCGAAGATCCTGGAAAACCCAGTCCTTGGGAAAAACGTTACAAGAAGGCAGTAGAAAAGTACTCTGTAAGCCGCTACATTTATGATGCCGTGGACTTGCTGCAACAATTCGACATTCCACTTTATCGCTTCACAGTAGAGCCGACTGCACGGATGTTAGCGGCTGGGAATTTCTGGCAGCGACTTTGGTATTATTGGCAAATACGCAAAGCTACCAATTATCTGATTTCAGCTGAACGCATCCTAGAACCCCGTGATGGGCAAATTGAGGCGAAACCAAAGCAAGTAGAAGCAGGGGAATACACATTGCCCTTCACTCGGTTAATTTTGCAGCTAGCAGAGAAACACCAAGAAATTCAAACTTCTCTGTTGAGTTTTAGCTGGAATTTAATCAACTCAAAACGCTATCAAGATGCACTACGTTGCTTAAACAAAGCTCTCACTTTTACACCTGATTCCTCTAACATCTTGTTTGCTAAAGGCAATGCGCTATTTGATTTGGTCAGATTAGAAGAAGCGATCGCCTCTTATGACCAAGCCCTCAATTTCAAACCCGACAAAGACGAAGCTTGGTACAACAAAGCTTGCTGTTATGGTTTGCAAGGAAGTATCAATTTGGCAATAGAGAATTTGCAACAAGCTATCAATCTAAATCCTGAATACCGAGAGATGGCAAAGACTGACGCTGATTTTGACAATATTCGAGAATATCAGCAGTTTCAAGATTTGATTAGTCATTAGGCATTGGGCACGGAAAGAAGCAGGGGAGCAGGGAGCAGAGGGGAGGATCTTGTC
Source organism: Nostoc sp. FACHB-888 (assembly GCF_014696655.1). Lineage (NCBI taxonomy): Bacteria > Bacillati > Cyanobacteriota > Cyanophyceae > Nostocales > Nostocaceae > Nostoc > Nostoc sp. FACHB-888. Next base: position 228,085 of record NZ_JACJQM010000003.1, read on the forward strand.
TCCTGCGCCTCTTATTTATCCCCTTCATTTCCTCAGTTTTACTTTGTGGAGCAATTCATCTTTAATGCGGTTGAGAATTGAAGTCTCATCCAGGTTTGCCAAAATGCGATTAATCACTGCTTTCGGCCCATCAGGCCCCCAAGTTGCGCCGTTGGCTAAATAAACTTTGGTAACTTGTCCAATACCGTAAGAAGAAACACCAGCTACTCCCGCTTGTGTGATTGCCACTGATATATAAGGGCCAAGGGCAATACCTGCGGTAGCTGTTGCAGAGATACCAAGTATAGTTTTTAATCCACTCAAGCCTAAATTTGCTAACAATTCACTTGCACCGATTCCGCCCATGCTGAGGGCGATTTTTTGTAGCAGTTGTACAGCCCCGGCTTCAGTCATAGAGAAGCCATAGAGTTTAGATAAACCCAAAATCAGAGCAATATCAATTACCACACTACTCAGAATATCTACCACAGTTACGGGATTAAGTGCGATCGCTAATGCCTTGGTCATAACAGCCTTCCAAATCAACTGATCGGCATTCTGTTCCCGAATCGTCAGTTTTCGCTCTATCAAATGCTCATTTACAACATCGGCATAAAGCATAGTATTAAGAGCAACTAAGGCTTTACCCTCACGATGCAAAATCTCCAAGATTTTTAGCTTCAGTTCCTCGACTTGGGCATTACCTGTACGCAACTGTATGCCCCTAGTACCATCAGGGCGACGAATTGCCGTCTTTACCAATGGCGATGCGGCAGCCATGACAATTTCTAGCGGGGTGAGTAATTCCCGCACCCTTTCATCCCGGATTTTGTGATAAATTGCCATCCGGTCTGCTTCTGGATACTGATCTACTTTGTTAAACACCAGAATGATCGGTTTACCTGCTTCCCGCAACTGAGAAAGGGCAGCGTGTTCTAGCTTTGTCATATCGCCAGATATCACAAACAGAATCAAATCCGCTTGTTTTGCAATCTGTTCAGCTAATGCAGCACGGGTTGCACCATCTACCTCGTCTAACCCAGGAGTGTCAATTAATTCCACCTGAGATTGACCTACGCCAGGGAGAGTAACTCGCAAAGCACGTTCAGTTTCTCCAATCGCTTCCTCACTAATACTCCAATTAACTCTTTGTGCAGCACGAGTGACACCATGCAGCGGCCCTGTTTCAAATACTGTTTGTCCAACCAAAGAATTTAGTAGAGAAGACTTACCACGTCCCACCATACCAAAAGCCGCAATCTGTACCACCATGCGGTCTAATTTCCCTAACATGGTTTCCAAATCAGCAATTTCCGTCTCCAATCCGGTTTTTTCTTGGGGGGTGAGGTCAAGATTGGCTACCAAGTTTCGCAACGCCGTTTGTGCTTGTTTATAGTTCAGTTCTGTCTGAATATCTTCAAAACTGAAAATGGCACTATCCAGTTCTTCCTCCCAGCTAAGAGAATTTGCATCAGTATTGGCGGAATTGCTTTGATGAGGTTCAGGTAAGGGCAATATCGAAGTCATATTAATTTTAGATTTTAGTTTTTAGATTTTAAATACACCTCATTTACTATCCTAGTTATTTTTAGAAGCGGTTTGGCGAGATAACAACGCAGACAAAGGAGACAAGGGAAATAAGTATGCCCCATGCCCAATTCGTAGACTAATGACTAACAAAAAGTCATAAACTGAAAAATGCATCTAAATAACTCGTTAGGATATTGACTAAATTACCTGTGCGGAAAATCTTTATTGCCGGCAACTGGAAAATGTACAAAACCCAGGCAGAAACCCAAGAGTTTCTACGAGGATTTCTGCCCCACTTAGAAGAAACCCCCCAAGGGCGAGAAGTGATATTGTGCCCTCCTTTCACTGATTTAAGTGTTTTGTCCAAGACTTTGCACGGTAGCCTCATCCAACTGGGGGCACAAAATATCCATTGGGAAGAATACGGAGCCTATACAGGTGAGATTTCTGGCCCAATGCTGACAGAAAGTGGTGTGCGCTTTGTAATTGTCGGTCATAGCGAACGACGACAATACTTTGGTGAAACGGACGCAACCGTTAATCTGCGCCTCCGAACTGCTCAAAGGTTTGGTTTGACTCCAATTCTCTGTGTTGGCGAAACTAAACAACAACGAGATGCGGGAGAAACTGAATCACTGATTGCTCTCCAACTCGATAAAGGCTTACTAGATATTGATCAAAGTAATTTGGTGATTGCCTACGAGCCAATTTGGGCAATTGGCACTGGTGACACTTGTGAAGCAGTGGAAGCTAATCGAATTATTGGCTTAATTCGTAGCCAGTTGAGTAATCCAAATGTATCAATTCAATATGGTGGCTCAGTCAAGCCAAATAATATTGATGAGATTATGGCTCAACCAGAAATTGATGGTGTCCTCGTAGGAGGTGCAAGTTTGGAACCTGAAAGTTTCGCTCGAATTGTGAATTTTAAGTCAGTGTAATGTGTTTTTTTCTCGTTCCCATGCTCTGCATGGGAATGCCTAATGTAGATTTATGCCAAGCAATTTGATAATTCGGGGACGCTGTTTCGAGTGGGGACAGCGAACTTATTTGATGGGCATTTTGAATGTAACGCCTGATAGCTTTAGTGATGGGGGTGAGTTTAACACTACCTCTGCTGCTTTAGTACAGGCGCAAGCACTGGTAGCTGCTGGTGCTGACATTATCGATGTGGGCGGTCAATCAACTCGACCAGGGGCAAAGCAAATAACTCTGGCTGAGGAACTTGACCGGGTTTTATCGGTGTTACAGGTGTTAAGAGCAGAAATTTCAGTCCCGATTTCTGTAGATACCACCCGTGCTGCTGTAGCTAAGGCATCTGTAGAAGCTGGAGCGGATATTATTAATGATATTTCTGGCGGCACTTTTGACTCAGAAATGTTACCAGCAGTTGCAGAGTTAGGTGTGCCGATTATTTTAATGCACATCCGGGGAACACCACAGACAATGCAACAACAAACTGATTATCAAGATTTACTCACAGAGATTTATAGTTTTTTGGCTCGGCAAATTGAGGTAGCAACTACTGCGGGCATCGACCGGGATAAAATTATTATTGATCCTGGTATTGGTTTTGCTAAGAACTATGAGCAAAATTTAAAAATTTTTCGCCGCTTGCGATCGCTAACAACACTCAACTGCCCTATCTTGGTAGGAGCATCCCGTAAAAGTTTCATTGGTCGCATTTTAAATCAACCAGATCCAAAAGCACGAGCTTGGGGAACGGCAGCAGCTTGTTGTGCTGCTATTTTTAATGGCGCTGATATTCTCAGAGTTCACGATGTTCAAGAAATGCATGATGTTTCACTAGTAGCCGATGCGCTACTGAGACAATTTACATAGCGTAATTGTTAGGTATTACCGTTTTCGCGTTTTTTGCCGTTATCTTCGGTATTTACTGATTCAGCTATCAACTCCTGAAACATTTCGCTTGAGTTAGCTGGGTCTACAAAGACAATTTTGGCATTATTGCTCTCACCAAGTTTTTGGCTAGCATCTACATAATCTTGAGCCACAAGATACCGTAGAATGTCCCTACTATCTGGATTAGAACGGAGAGCTTGAGAGATGATTTGTACCGAAGCCATAGTTCCTTCTGCTTTCTTAATAGCAGCTTCCTTTTCCCCTTCTGCTTCAGTAATCAGTGCCCGTTTTTTGATTACGGCAGCTTGCTCCTCTTCCCTAGACTTTCGTACACTCTCAGGTAGGGTAATTCTTTGAAGGTCTAACCGGAGAATCTCAACTCCCCAATCTTCCGTTACATCATTCAATTGCTCTATAATAGCTGAGTGCATCTCCGTTCTGGAAACATTGGTCTGCTCTAAGGTGTTTTGAGCAATGATTTCCCGGAGTGTGGTTGTGGTTATCTGTGTCAGTGCCCCTTGGAGATCCTCAATTGCATAAAAGCTTTTCTCAATATCCATAAGCCGCCAGTACACGATAGCATCAACTTCCACGTAAATATTATCTTGGGTGATCACATTCTGAGGTTTGATGTCTATAAACTGCTCTCGTGTAGTATCTTCCATCACAATCTGATCTACGAAGGGAACAATAAAGTTTAGCCCTGGCTTAAGTTTCCGATGATACCGTCCCATGCGTTCGACTAGGGCTTCATTTCCTTGATTAATCAGTTTTGCAGAACCTAAGGCATAACCTATAAGCACTAAAACTATAAAAATGATTGGTTCCATATATACTCCTATTCAGCTTTTGGGAGAATTTAGTGTCAAGGATATGCTAATAGCTTGTCATATCTTTGAGTTTAATGTTTTGAGTCTGTAATTATATACACCAGCAGCGATGTCTGATGTCAAGTCGCTGCGCGTCTTGTACATATTCTGTAAGTAGGCTAGGCTGTTTCACAGAATGCTTAGAAGCTCTGCTTCTTGTCGTCAGACATCGCTATTAAAGCACCTCGATAAAATGCTGGCAAGGACTAGTCTATGTAATCAACATTACTTGTACTGACATCTTCAGACAGCCTGGGGCACTTAGCAGTATATTTACGCAAGGTAATTTAATTTAAGGTAAAAAAAGTCGAATTTTAAAAACTCTACCCTAATTAGAGCTAAGTAAATCGGTGCAATAAAATCAAACTATGTAAACAAAAGTAAATAAGGCTCAAACTCTTTCTCCCCCTGCTCCCTGCTCCCTGCCCCCTGCCTCCTGCCTTATTGCAAAAATAATTATTTATGCCGACCTACTTAAATTGGCCCCCCTTTACAAGGAGGGTTGGGGGATCTTCGCTCGATAAACAAGCTAACCGAACTGTATTGAAGTTGGATGGAGCAAGCTAAAATGGCTGCCCATCAACCAAAATAAACGCCTTTGCCAAACTTACGAGGCAGCATTCATCTAACCCTAAGACTCAGAATTATTAATGGTGCGGCTATTACAAACATTCATTGCCTTTTCTACTCCCTGCTTGAGGCTTAGTTCAATACACTCAACCACGAACTGAAGTACAAGAGACATCTGCTGATTTTCGGCAGCAGAAAATCGCCCCAGCACATGAGAAACAGCATCAGAATCATCGTTATTAGCTGCACCTTTGGGTTTACCAATACCTATTCGTAAACGGGGAAAGTTTTGGGTACTAAGATGTGCGATCGCACTTTTCATACCGTTATGTCCCCCAGCCGAACCAGATAAGCGCAGACGAGTTTTTCCCAAGGGCAAATCCATATCGTCATAAATCACCAGCACTGACTCAGGTAGCAATTTATACCAACTTGTCACCGCTTGTATTGCTTGTCCGGAGCGATTCATATAAGTTAACGGCTTTAGCAAGCGAATCTTACCTCTACTTGGAACCATACCTTCGCCATACTCACCTTGAAACTTGCGGTTTTCTGCTAAGGGAATGCGCCAAGAACGGGAGAGAGCTTCTACAGCAGCAAAGCCGATATTATGGCGCGTTTGGTCATATTTAGCTTCTGGATTCCCCAACCCGACAATTAGCTGGGGAATCACCAAAGCTGCTTGCGTAACAGCTTCTGTCATTTTGTCTACAGTCGATCAATTTTATATCTTAGATTTGGAATTTTGGATTGAAATAGACCACAAGGTTATACTTGGTGATTTTAGATTGACAATAAATAGCGCAGCGTAAAGCTTTGGGCATAGCAACTCTTAGAGACGCTCTTGCATGGCTAACGCAACGCTACCGCTTACGAGCGTCTTTTGGATTTGTTTCATCCACTAAAGACATTGCTCTGAACCGGAAAACAATCTAAAATCCAAAACCGTTCGACTGAGCATAGCCGTACCCCTCCGGGGAAGCAAGCTACGCGTAGCGTTCCGCAGGAAAGTCCAAAATCCAAAATCGGTATGATTTCCTAGCTAGGTTGGGAAGAACTAGCGGTATCCTGCTCAGATTTAGCAGGGTAGATTTGCTTAGGTTCCAATTCAGCAGTAGTCTTAACAACTTCTTCTAACTGTTCTGCTTCTTTTTGAAACTCGCTTTGAAAATCCTTAGAAGCTTCTTGAAAACTACGAATTGTTTTGCCCACACTCCGGCCAATCTCTGGCAGCTTCTTTGGCCCAAAGATTAACAGTGCTACTGTCATAATTACAGCCATTTCCGGCAGACCGATACCAAATATATTCATTTTTGTCTCCTGTAAACTTATAGAACCACTATAGAAACTCAGATATTATTTAGTCTACTCAATGGTTAGTATGCACTGAGCCTTGACAAAAAAAACCCGGAAGAACCGGGTGTAACATAACTTGTTATCCAAACTTGATAGCTGTGTATCTGTTAGCGCCCTAAACTCCGCCAATCGACTACTACATCCTGAACTAACAGTGTTCTATTGTAAAGTTGCAGAATAATCAGCAGAAACACGAAAAATAGCAAAATAAAAACAGCCATCACAGGGGTAGTACCCCAACCTGGAGCCACTTTCCCATACTCAGAGTTAAGTGGTTTCAGGATATCTCCCAACCGAGTCCTTTGTGCCATAGTTCACCTAATATTACTTGCCAAAGCTTTTTTTAATCTTCTGTAATATTCTATAAGAATAGCACTCATCATCTATCTCTCAATTATGGAACCCGCAATAGTTCTTAGCATTTCTATGGCTGCCGTGGTGGTTGCGATCACCGGAATTTCAATTTATACCTCCTTTGGCCCTCCTAGCAAGGAATTGAACGATCCGTTTGATGATCATGAAGATTAAAAGAGTCATTAGTCATTAGTCATTTGTCAATGATCTGTGGAAAACCACAACTGACCACTGACATAGCACTAGTTGATTACTCCAGCCTGGGATTAATCGCTGGGCTTACCTTGAAGCTGGCGATTTTCCAAGGCTGTATCGTTAAGATTTGATGCTGAGATGAGAATTTGGTAGTAGAGCAACGCTCTAACAAATCTACTGTATCTCCTAGATTCAACCCTAAATCACTTTGCAAAGATAACTCGGCTGTTTCTCCGTGACATTCATAACACCGCAGAATTAACTGCTGTGGGTCATCTTCAGATGGTTTCAAGGCGATTAAGATTAAATTTTCAGCTGATAAATCTAGGAACCTCACTCCCAGCCCCTCTTTGCTAGCGCAGAGGGAAGAATTTTTCTGTGGGTTTTGATTACCAGGATTCAATATCACTTGCAACGGTATATTCAATTCATAGCCACGCCGTACTGTATGGGCTGATTCCCAACTATTAGCATGAGGATACAAGGTATATGTGAATTGGTGAAAACCTTTATCAGCCTCTGAGTCTGGCCAATTAGAACTGCGTAGCAGTGTCAGGCGAAGTTGATTTGGTTTGCTGTCGTAACCGTATTTACAATCATTCAGCAAACTAACACCGTAAATACCCTCCTGTGTTTCTCCTGTCAAATCAGCCCAACGCAAAGCAGGGACTTCCCATTTTGCCTGCTCTACGGGGGTTTGTGGCTGAGTTGGGCGGCGAATCGCACCACAGGGAATTTCATAGGTAGCAAAATCTGCTTCAACATTCAGAGGAAAAGCAGCTTTCACCAATACATGATTTTCTTGCCAGTTGACAGTAGTAGCTATGTTTAGCAGAGCTGAACCAGCTTGCAGAATATAGTCTTGGCAAAATTCCGATTCCCCCAACTGACGCACCACGCGCACACGGCTTTGCACCGGGCCTTGTTCTAACCACTGAATAGATTGAAGATTTGTTGAGGGTAAAGGATGTTGGGCATAATTGGGGTCAATATTCCAAGCATCCCAATATTGACCGCTATCTTTAAAAGCTTGTAATTGGTTCCCTGCGCCACTCAAAACTTCTCGCTGATAAGTTTTATCGAAAACACTTGATAAATCTCCAGTATCAGGGTCAATGATAACTCGCAAGAATTCATTTTCTAAAATCCAGTCTGACAGGAGTGGAGAGGATAAGGGGGATAAGGGGGAGAGCCAAAATATGCGGTAGCCTACGGGTGGAATTTCAGTGGCGAGAAATAGTAGGGTTGATGGTTCAGATAATTGAGAGACAACCTCCTTTCCAGAAGTATCGTAAATCTGCCATTCCTCTGGTGTGGGTAAGGCTACAGAGACTACCTCAGAACGCTGCCAATTGAGAGAATTAAAAACGAAAATAGGCAAACTATCGGGTTTTGGTGGTTCTGATAGGGTAATGTGAGATGCGATCGCTAAAAGTGATTCTTGTAATATCTTCGTTCCCACTTGTTCCACTTGCTGCCACTGGGGCAACGCATCTGTATAAACTTGGGTAATTGAAGAACCGGGTAAAATATCGTGAAACTGTTGAAATAACACTTGCTTCCAAGCTGCTTCAATTTCTGCCTTGGGATATGTCACACCACAGCTTACAGTTGCTAAGGTAGCAAATAGTTCAGCTTGATACAATAAATTTTCACAACGACGATTCCAGCGTTTCTGGTCTGCGTGGGTAGTGTAGCAACCACGATGGAATTCTAAGTATAGTTCATCATTCCAGATGGGGAAGGCAGGGGAGGATAGGGGAGAATTATAACTAGTACTTTCTGCCTCCTGCCTCCTGCCTTCTGCCTCCTGCCTTCTGCCTCCTGCCTCCTGCCTCCTGCCTCCTTTACTGATTTGCTGTAAATACTTTTCAGCCGTTGTAAATTCTAAGTCTGGGAAGAAAGGTGACTTTTGCCAGCGTTGGGCGGTTTCTAACATATCACGGGTGGGGCCGCCGCCGTGGTCGCCGACACCGGGAAGCCAGAGGGATTCTGGTAAACCAGTTTGGGATTGCCATTCAAGAGCGTAGGATGCCATTTTAACTGGGTCAATGCTTTCACCGATAGGTGCAGACATCAAACTAAAGACTTCGCTACCGTCAGGCGATCGCCACCAAAAAGCCCCATAATCAAATTTAGTAGTATCATTCCACCGCAACTTCTGGGTGACAAAATACTTAATTCCGGCATTAGCGAAAAACTGCGGTAAAGTTGCACAGAAACCAAAAGAATCGGGAACCCACACCACAGTCGAAAGCGTGCCAAATTTTTCCTGGATATAGCGCTGACCATACAATAGCTGACGGACTATTGATTCACCAGCAATTAAGTTGAGTTCTGGTTCCACCCACATTCCGCCGACAACTTCCCAACGTCCAGCAGCTACCTGTGCTTGAATCGCTTGAAACAAATCTGGGCGATGTTCTTCAATCCAAGCATAAAGTGCGGGAGTTGAATGACAGAAAATTAACTCAGGAAAATCTGCTTGCAACTTCAGAACCGACTCAAAAGTGTTTTGTGCTGCATTCCAAGTTTCACTCACAGGCCATAGCCATGCTAAATCTAAATGAGCATGACCCAAAAGGAAAATTTTAGATTTTAGATCCCCCCAACCCCCCTTAAAAAGGGGGGCTAAGATGTCGGATTGGGTTAAGTTTTGGCGTAATCTTACTAACTCTTCTTTGGTGTCCTTGGCATCTTGGTGGTTCGTAACCTCCGCCACCATCGCCGCCAAAACATCTAACTTGTCCGGTGCAAATTTTTCTAAATAAAGTTGCGCCACAGCTAACTCATCAGCCACAAAACCCGGATCGGGATTATTATCAACAGTAGACTCATAAACTAAAAGCGATCGCACTAAAGCACCATCACAATGTCCCGGACTCACTAACCGCAAAGCCACAATAAACTCTTCCCCTGGCTTTACCCCCTGACTGATAAGCACTCTGGGCGAACAATCAAATAAATCACCCTCCAGCACTAACTCCCCATTCACATAAATCTCAGCAGAATCTGCCCACCAAACCAGCGCCAGCCGCAAAGATAACCCAGCTAAGGGATAGCCCTGTAAATCTTGGGGAACCACCAATCTTTGCACTAGCCATAGCGCTTTTTTCCCACCTGTCCAAGCGATATGTTCTTTAGCATTCAACTGGACAGGTTGCCAATTAGACATATCAGCAGCTACAACATCAGTAATTAGCAGGTCAGATTCCTGGTATAGCCAACTAGACTGAAGATTAACTTGACAAAAAGAGCGCAGTTGCTCAATTGCTTGTAAGATGATTTCGGTCTGGGATTGAGAGACAGTCGGGGTCATATATTCGCTAAGATGAGGTGTTGGTCGTTTTTATTGTTTGGCGCGAGTCTCACAACTTAACAAGACTTGGACTAAAAAATTACTACTATGTCTTCTGGTTCCTCTGGTCGTTATCAAAGCAGACTATTTAACTTTGTTCACCAGCAATCTCGGCGGGTGACACAACAGTGGGAACACACCTTCCGGCATTTGCAAGTTGCTACTAAGTGGGGTGTGGAGGTACTACTTTACCCAGTGTATCTACTGTTTCAGGCATCTGAATCATCTGGGAAAACGCTACAGACCAAAGAACCACAAACTAGACTAAAGTTACAACCAAATGATACCGATTTCCAGCCCGAAATTCCAAATGTTGATAGTCCCATTCAAAATATACTAAAGGCAGTCAATTATCTGTCATCTGATGAAGCCGCTTCTACTCCTGCAAAAACAGTTGAACGTTTCAAACCCCTGGCTTTTTTGGAAGTTTTTCGGCTGAAATTGGTTGATAATAATTCTACAAATAACGCTAGTCTTACACAATACACAAATATTACAGAGAATAAAGTTGGAAATCTCAACTTTTTACAGCTAGAGAATGCCCTAAAGCAGCATCTTCCATTAGTGCGGGGAATTGCTACAGATTTGATAAATCGTAGTTTAGTCCTTGTTACTGCTGACAATGAAATTTTAGATATTTTGACACCACAGCAGCAAGCAGAATTAGAAGATCGGATTATTAACGAAGTTGCTAATTATTGGCAGCATTGGCGGTTGATTATAGCGAGAAAAGAAACGGAGCTATTACCACAAATTGACCGATTATTAGCAAAACTTACTGATGGAAATACAACCAAAATTCCAATGTTAGCCGAGGGAATACCAAAAGATTTACTTAATACAGATAGATTATTAGCATTTCTAGATATAACCGTTGCTAAGTTGGAATCAAATGCTTTACTCCCTGTGCAAGAACGCAGCCAAGAGATTGTCCAAGTTGCCCAAACTCAGTTAAACATATTTCTTTATGGCAAAGAGCAATTAGCTGCTAAAGGAGAAATTGCAACCACTGCCGATGGTTTGGAAACTCATACACTGGATCTTCAGGCTTTGATTGAGGCGGCGCTTAATTACTTTTTTGGTGTTGGTAATAGAAAAACACTTGAGCCAACAAATAGTAATAAGCAATTGTCAAGTAAAATATTACCATCACGCCTTAGAAAGGCATTGTCCAAAAGCCGTCAGTTAAAAAAGCAAGATTTAGCTGCTGATCCTTGGCTAACGTGGAATGATTTATTTGGTGATACCGAAACAGTTACTGACAAGCCAGTTACACTTTCTCAAAAGACAAATCCTGCTTTAGCCTCAAGTTTATCAGTAAAATATTTTCCACAAAATAATTTAACTGTAAAACAGCCTAAAATCGGATCTGGCTTGGTGCAAAAGAAACAATCAACTAGTAATCTCACCTCAAGTCAAAAGACATCTCAAAAAGTCATCTCTGCAAAACAAACCGAAACCCGCATTTCCCAAACTAAAAGCGAGATTCGTAAAGGGGAAATTTTGCACCAGCAATTTGATCGCAGTAGTCAAGTTGAGGCGCAGCCAGACTGGATAGAAACCAAAGCAACTTCAACAGGTTATGAAAAGCACCCTTTAGAGCAACTTTTGGAATGGGTTGATTATGTAATGCTCTGGCTCGAAGAGAGATTTGTAAAGATTTTTCAGTTGTTACGGCAGATGTGGCAGGGAAAATAATATTAATTCGTAATTCGTAATTTGTAATTAAAACTCGTCAAATTTCGTTTAGGTTTAGAGATTTACCACAACATATGATTGAGGAAAGAACTTAATAGTTTGGCTCCTGTTGGTTCTTGATAGTTAGTTGGCAACAGAGCTAGCATCGCATCCTGTAAAGTTTCCAAAGCTACGACTACTTCCTGGCGTTTTGGTCTGGTTGTTTGGGCAAAGTGTAACGGTTCACCTACCCGAATTGTTAATTCTTTTCCCAAATATAGGTCATGAGTGCCAATTAGTGCGACTGGAATAATTGGTACACCAGCCCGCAAGGCATAAATCACAGTCCCGCGTTTCAAGGGAAGATGCAACTTACCCTCAGCAGTTCCTAGTCGTCCTTCGGGAAAGAGAATCATCCCATCCCCACGAGCCAAAATTGCCAGAATAATCCGATCTATTTGTCGCAGTGTGTGTATATCTTCCCCTGTCGGTACTGTCTGTTTAATTGCTGCGGCTAGCTCAACTAAATCTTGCCTTCCTGCTTTAGCCGCTTCCATAACAGCAACTTCTTCTTTCCACACCCGTTCCAAAGGAATCACGCCCCCTGCAAAACCCAGAATGAAGCGCTTCCACCACTTATTATAAAGAGTACGAGCATCGCCCAGGATGTAATAGTGGGGTTGGGTAGGGAGTTCCGCTAGGAGGAGTAAGGGATCGATATGGTGGAGATGGTTGACAGCCAAAATTGCAGGTTGCTGAGGTATTCTTTCAAGGTGTTCAACCCGTACCTTGAAAAAGGAATGAATAAACGATCGCATTACAAAACGACGCAGCCCAGAGTTGGCTCTAGGTTCGGAATCTCCCTGATTAATAGCTTCCAGACGATTGAGAGTTTCTTCGATAATTTGCCGAACAGCGCGATCGCTAGCCGCAGCTACACCTTCTTTTACCCGCTTGATACTTGCAGCAGTCAATGTTTGTAATTGTGTACTATCTTCCTGCTGATGGCTAGATTTTGAGTCTGTATCAAGTTCGGAAGTTACTCCATCAGCTAGGTCTTCCTGAACAGATTCCCTAGAATAAATTTTGATAAAAACCTCTTTGAATTCATAAATAAATCATAATTCTTGAGGTCATATTATTAACTAACCCAGGGTTAGAAGCTGTGGAATTATTTTATCTATATTCTAAATACATGAGGGTAACTCAATTGACTGTAATTATTCCCATAGCCAGAAGCTATTTTTACTACAATAAATGTTGACATCTTAGTAGCTTGCTGGGAAAATACCTAAAAAATTAGCCCTATGATTGACCATAGCGATCGCGTCGTGTCTCGTAGAGAAGGCACATTCCAAGGAGTTGGAGGACTTGATCTATATTACCAAAGCTGGCATCCAGAAGGGAAAGTACGGGCAATATTAGCCATTGTGCATGGACTCGGAGCGCACAGCGATCGCTACAGTAATGTAATTCAGCATTTGATACCCAAACAATATGCCATCTATGCCTTAGACTTGCGTGGTCACGGGCGCTCACCAGGCCAGCGAGGCTATATCAACGCTTGGAGTGAGTTTCGCGAAGATTTGAGAGCCTTTTTACAGTTAATTCAGACTCAAAATCCTGGCTGCCCAATTTTTCTTTTAGGTCATAGTTTAGGCGGGATGATTGTCTTAGATTATATTCTCCGCTATCCCCAACAAGCATCAGTTTTGCAAGGTGCGATCGCTCTAGCGCCAACCTTGGGGAAAGTTGGGGTTTCACCTGTTCGGGTGCTTTTAGGAAGAATGCTCTCACGGGTGTGGCCACGTTTCACCCTGAATACAGGTATTGACATGAGCACTGGTTCACGAGATCAGCAAGTTGTAGCCGCCATCGCTCAGGATACACTGCGACATACCCTTGCTACCGCCCGTCTGGCTACAGAATTCTTTGCAACAGTTGATTGGATTAATGCTCACGCAGCTGATTGGCAATTACCATTGTTGATTCTCCACGGTGGTGCAGACCGAGTTGCTTTACCTGCGGGAAGTGACATATTTTACCAACGGGTAAACTGCACAGATAAGCTGAGAATCGAGTATCCGGGAGCCTATCATGAAATTCAGAGTGACCTCAATTATCAAGAGGTAATGACTGATTTGGAGGATTGGTTGGAGCGACATCTACCATCTGAGAAAGCGCAGTTAGGAAAAGGAAGCGCTGAGTTAGAGTTTCCTAGTTCTTAGCTTTCAGTACTGAGGCTTGATTACTGGATCTTACCAGAGCGATCGCATATTAAAATACAGAGTCAGTTATTTACAACATTATCTGAAAAATACGTTGCTGAGGATACAGAGTTTTTGCCAACCAAGATAGGTTCTCCCTTTACTCCTCCCCGGGTAAGAGTACAAATTTTATAAAGGTTTTCGCACTCAAAGATTGCCATAACTAGCTCTTTCCCGGTTTGATAAGAGGATGGTAAGGGTTTACCTACCTCGCATTCCATATCAATTTCGCGATCGCGCCACTGTAACTTCCAAATACGCTTTTCGGTTATTGGTGCTTTGACAGACTGAGCGATCGCACTATACACCTGCTCTGCTTTGATATCATCTTTAGCTGCTGGCACAAAAAACTTCATAGGCTTTGGTTACAAGTAATGTGAGTTTAGATTAGCACCAGCGTAACTTAGTTACCAAGGCAATCTGCTCCCATCCCACGAGAAAAACTGTCCACTATCACCTTCTTGAAGCTGTTCAATCACAGCCAGTAATTGGTTAACGGTGCGTTCCACTGAGAATAATTTTTCCGCAGGTACATTTCCCTGGAAAGGATGGGAAAGGCGCGTATCAGTTGTACCAGGATGCAATGTCACTATTAATGCTTTAGGACAACTTCTTTTATACTCAATTGCCGCGGTTCGCATCAACATATTAAGTGCTGTTTTAGAAGCCCGATAACCATACCATCCACCAAGTTGGTTATCGCCAATACTGCCCAATTTAGCAGAAATACTAGCGAACACACTGCGTTCTCCATGACGAAACAAAGGCAATAGATGTTTAGCTAGCAAGACAGCACCAATACTATTTATTTGAAAGTAGCGGAGCAAATTTTCCGAATTGAGTTGTCTTAAGCTTTTTTCAGGTTGCAAATTATCTTCATGCAGCAGCCCTACACAGTTGACTACCAAATGCAGTTTGTCAACTTGAATACGTATTTTTTGAACAGCTTCAGCAATCTGCAACTCGTTAGTAATATCCATCTCCAAACAAATTAATCGCTCAGAATGTTCGCCTGCAAGAGATATTAACTCTGAAGCTGACTCTAGTTGACGATAAGTTGCATAAACTTTGGCTATTCTGTGATCTTGTAGCAATTTTTTCACAAAACCCAAACCAATACCTCGGTTGGCTCCCACGATCAATGCGTTGACAGGATTAATTTCATCGATAAAAGACATATCAATTTAAGTTATTTGTGGAGGTATTTCATATTCATAGCGAGAAACCAAATAAGCACCAACTTGTCTGTCGCTGTGATGTCGGAATTTGATGGCATCAATTTGTTAAAGCGAAAAACAATCAATATGTTAACCAACACCTTACTATTTACCAATACAAAACTTGCTAAAAATCTTATCCAAAACTGATTCCGTTACTTCTTCTCCAGTAATTTCTCCTAGTGCTTGAATAGCTCCCCGTAAGTCAATAGTCCAAAAATCAAGAGGTAAATGTTGGGCAATTGTTGCTTGTACCTGTTCCAAAGAAATTTTAGCTTGAGTTAAGGCTGCGGCTTGCCTTTGGTTAATGGCTAAATCCATATCAGCAGCTTGAACTTTTTCAGATTGAATTATCTCTAAAATTGCTTTTTCTAAACCATCAATGCCTTGATTTTGGGCTGCGGCTGTAACAATTTTATATTTTAAATTTGGAATTTGAGATTGAAGAATTTTGCTTGCGTCTTCTTCTACTAAATCGATTTTATTAATAACTAGAATTAATGGACGGTGTTGCACTTGTTCATAAATTTCTTGATCGCCTTCCGTCCAACCGACTGAAGCATCAATGGTAAGCAAGACTAAATCAGCCGCATTGGCAGCACGACGCGATCGCTCTACACCAATTTTTTCTACTTGGTCTGTTGTTTCCCTAATCCCAGCTGTATCTAGCACTTGTACGGGAATTCCCCCGACAACTAACTGCGATTCCACCACATCGCGGGTTGTACCGGGTAAGTCAGTCACAATAGCGCGATCGCTCTGGCTCCAAGCGTTCAATAAGCTGGACTTACCCACATTCGGCCGCCCCACAATTGCTACTTTTAAACCAGTGCGTAGCAACTCACCTTTATCTTTGGTTGCCAATAATCTAGTTATTTCGGCGGCAATTTTCTCGATTTCTGATATTATTGCTTTATCATCCAACGGAGGCAAGTCTTCCTCAAAATCGATTCGAGCTTCGATTTCTGCCAAAATATCTAAGCAGTTGGCGCGTAACTGCCGGATCGGATGAGCTAATTTTCCCTGTAAACCAGCTAGGGCAGTTTGGGCAGCTTGAGGCGATTTAGCTCCCACTAAATCCGCAATACCTTCGGCTTGAGTTAGATCCAATCGTCCATTTAAAAAAGCGCGGAGAGTAAATTCTCCTGGTTGGGCAAGTCTTGCGCCGTTTTCCAAACACAGTTGTAATACCTGCTGCACTGCCATAATTCCCCCGTGGCAATGGAATTCCACTACATCTTCACGAGTGTAAGAACGGGGTGCTTTCATAATCAGCAACAGAGCTTCATCTACCAGTTGTTGCGTCTGGGGATGGCGAATGTAACCGTAGAGAATCTGGTGGCTTTCCCAAGTTTGCCGCCCTGGTGCGTGAAAAAGAGTTTGGGCTAGAGCCATTGCTTGGGAACCGGACACCCGTACAATACCAACACTACCCTGTTGGGGGACAACAGCAGTAGCGATCGCAGCGATAGTTCCAGTAGTAGCAAAAACTTCTGACATGAGCGCCTTTCATAAGAGTGAGAAGTTAGGAGTCAAAATCATAACTCATAACCGATAACTTTCTAAATGGTAAGTATTTAGACTAATGAGATGACAACTGGCAAGGTAAAATTTACCTGGAGGGTAAAGGGTGAATAGTTAGGGATGAAATGTTATAACTCACAACTCATAACTAATAACTTTTAGAGAGAGGAATTTACTGTGGAGCAAAAAATTAACTGCGCTGTAGCCTGTGTTAACGGATGTGTTTTAGGGGATAAATGTCCCAATATCGAGTTTAGAGAAGCCGCAGCAAAATTTATTGAAGAGACTCCCTTAGACCAAATGTTGGAGTTGGCACAAGAACGTCTGCGGAAAAAAATAACGGAACCACCAAAATGGGTTCTTCCTGAAGATATATAGTATTCGCGCCAACAGGTTTAAGTAAAACAGCGTGGAGGCTAAATAGTATCTGAATCTATATTTAATTCTCGCAGTTTCGCTGCCAAGCGATCGCTGCGTTTTTTCTCTTGTTGTGCAACTTCTTCCGGTGTTGCAACTAATTCTCCTTCAGGAGTGAAAAAGCATAAATTTTCTTGATAAACCCCCAAATACAAACCTAGCTGTTGACTCCACAACCAACCTTGAGGATTGGGTTCCAACGGTTGATATTCACCATCAAGCAAATGGAACCCTGTAAATTCTAGTGTTTCTGGGTCAAACCAGAAGTAATCTGGTGTGCGAAAGATATCTTGATAAATTTGTTTTTTTAGCCCCTTGTCAGTGTCGCCTGTGCTATCTGAGAGAATTTCTATAATTAGATTAGGATATTTGCCATCTTCTTCCCAGACAACCCAACTTTTACGGGGTTTGCGTTCAGTTCCTAGTACTACAAAAAAATCTGGCCCCCGAAAATTTTCTGATTTGCGCTGGCGTGGACTGTAGTAGATGGTAAGATTACCCGATGCATAAAAATCGTTACGATTTCGCCACAACCACTCTAAGCATTGAATCAGCAGCGTCATTTGTAGCCGATGTAAGTCAGTTTCCAAAGGCGGTTCGTCACTATATAAATCCCCTGGCGGATATATAACATCTTTTGAAGCTTGAAAATCTTTGGTGACAGACATAGCGGCAAGTGTCTCAGTGCTATAAGTTTAACGTAGCAGTGAGAAGCATAGAGGCTATCTACAAAAACCTTTCAATGATGATCTCATCTATATACGTTCCTTTGATCTTGGCTTGTCTCTGTGCCGTCCCAATTATGCGAAAACCATGCCAGAGATAACTAGCTAACGCAGGGGCATTATCGGCGCGAACGTAGGTTAAGATTTTTTCGTATCCTTTGGTGCGAGCGGTTTCAAAGGTAGCCTCAAACAGACTTTTGCCAATGCCTTGTCGTCGGTACAAAAGATTCACATATGTTCCGATGATTCCTACGTGGTCAAAGGCGTGTGTAAACGTCGCAAATGGTTCCATAGTTTGAAACCCAACAACCCTCTGCTCTGGAAAGCGCACAGCAACATGAAACACCCCACGCTGGGGAAAATTCAATATATACTCCCGTTCGGCATCGACTGTGAGCGGTGTATCAAAGGCAGTGTATAAACTGGTTTCAATGATAGGGTTCAGAATGCCAATAATCGCCGTAGCATCATCGAGTTGTACTTCTCGAACCAGCAGATTCATTTCCAGTTGTCTCCTCTGTATTCCTGGAATCTCATTCAACTAATAAAAATAGGGCTACTCCAAGAATAAACTGGAGTAGCCCTGTAAGCGATCAAATCACTTAGATATAACTAACCTTATGCTCGGTTTCTGTTCCAAGGCCCCCAAATCGCACAGGTAATTCCAGGGGATTGGAGATTGACAAACATTGTGCGGCCATCAGGTGAGAAGCAGGCTCCTGCATATTCACTTTCATTGATATTGTTTTTTGCAAACTGATACAGCTCGCCGCTTTGATTAACGCCGACAATATAACTGTCTCCGCCTCCATCTTCACAAAGAATCAAGTCACCAAAAGGAGCAACTGTAATGTTATCAGGGAAGTCTAGTACACTTTCTCCAGGAGACTCAACGACTAAAGTCAATGTGCCGTTACTAGGATTGTAAGCAAAAACTTGACCAAAACCAGCGTCGCCACCACTGGTACAGGTAAAGTAGATCGCGCCATTGCCATACCAAGCACCTTCACCCCGCGCAAAGATTGCAGCACCCGTTGCCTGGGCTTGTCGTCGCACTGAAGCAGAACCACTATCGGTATTGGGATCAACGTTGTTAATCGGAACCCAGGTGGTTGACAACGCTATATTCTTATAGGCGAGGTAGTTTCTGCGCGTATCCGCAGGTGCGCCTACAATTACAAGCGCCTCAAGCACGCCACCGCTTTGCAAGTTACCTTGCTGGTTAGGGCGGAACCTATAGAAACAGCTATCGCCCCTGTCTTCGGTTTGATAGACCCATCCAGTTGCCGGATCAACAGCAACAGCTTCATGGTTAAAACGTCCCATAGCAACTAGAGGCACTGGGTCGGCAACCTGAATTTCGTCTGTCGCTGGCACTTCAAAATTATAGCCATGCCTTTTGGTTGCTCCACCAGATGAGGGAAGCGTTACGTCCTCTTCACAGGTAATCCAGGTACCCCAGGGAGTAGGGCCACCCGCACAGTTACGAATTGTGCCGCCTAGAGAAGCAAAATGCTTGATTACCCGACGATTGGGCCCAACTACAATATTTGTCGTGCCGCCACCTAGGCGATCGTATAGTTTGTCTTGAGGTACACGGACTGGGTTAGAACCCAAAGCACCCAGTTCATGATTCCGCACCAGAATTGTGGTGTTCTTAGGGCCCTCGAATGCAGCCATGCCATCATGATTCCCAGGCACAGTACCACCATCACTCATTGCCTGACCTGTTACTGAGATCGCTGTGTAATTAAAGCCAGGAGGAAGCTGCAAAATGGAAGTATTGCCTAAGTCAATACCACCCAAAATGACACCTTAGAGTTCATCTGCATTTTCGGCTAGCTTAGGTGCTAATGGGCCGTAACCATCAGTTAATCCTACAACTTGGCCATTAGCACGTCTTGCATATAAGGCTTCTAGAGGAGAAAGCATTGTAACACCGACAGCACTCGCACCAGCTAATGTAAAGAAGTTACGTCTTGATAATTTCATTAGAGGCTGTTTGAAAAGTTTGGGGGGGTAAAATTTTATGCTAATCGTCTTACCATGATCCGGATCATGGCAAGGTAGATAAACGTCTCCGATGTTTCCGGTAATAACTCATAGTCTCTGGCCAATCGCCGACAGCCCATTAGCCACCCAA